>VGYZ01000010.1 GCA_016872795.1 Planctomycetota bacterium | reverse complement strand
CTGATCGCGGGCGCGGAAAGCCAGCGCGGGCCGCATCGCGCTCAGCGAGCGTCGCGCCGCAACGGCGCGCCGTTGTCCTCGCGCCGCAACGGCGCGCCGTTGTCCTCGCGCCGCAACGGCGCGCCGTTGTCCTCGCGCCGCAACGGCGCGCCGGTGCCGAGCAGCCAGGCGCGGCGCAGGTTGTCGGTGTCCGCGAGTGGCTCGAGCGCCGCATCGACGGCGAGCCCGACGCGCGCCAGCTCGTCGCGCGGGATGGGCTCCTGCAAGAGCACCACTTCCAGCTCCGGAGCCTCCGGAAAGGCGCGCGCATAGGCTCGCTCGAGCGCCGCGAGCGCGGCCTCGACGCCCCCATCGTGCGCGGCATCATGGCGCAGACACAGCGCCGGCGCTTCGGGGCCGAGCAGGGGCTCGACTCGAGCGCGCAGGAAGGCCTCGAGCGCCTCGCTCTCCCACACGGGCCAGGCGAGCACTCGCCGTGCGGCGCGGCTCGCGATCGGCCACGGGACGCCAGCGACCGCGCGTTCGTGGCGCGCGATGCGCTCCTCGCGCTGCCAGATGTCGACGAGCTCCGCCAGCGCGCCACGGACCGCGCCGACGAGCGCTTCCGCCGCGGCAGATTGCCCCGTGGCCTCGAGCGCACCGAGTTCCTGACTTCCGAGCTCGCGCAGCGTGCGCTCCCACAGTGCCAAGGACGGCCATCGTCCGTCGAGCGCTGCGCGGTCCTCGGACACATTCGATGTCGCGCCCGCGCTGGCGCGAACGCGCTGTTCGATTGCTTCGGGCGTCGACGCGCCTAGCAGGCTGGCGCGCAACGCCGGTCGCCTCGCTGCGAGCTGCTCCACAGCGAGCTGCAACGCCGTGCGCGCCTCGCTCTGGCGCGCAGGCAGCGGGGCGCGCCGGGCGCGCCGTTCCGCCGTGTGTCCGGCGAGCTCGCACAGCTCCCCGTAGGCGCGGGCGACACCCTCCGGCAGTGCCTCTTCGCTGTGCGTGCGGCGCAGCTCGGCCTGCGGAAAGGCGCGCGAAATCGGCGCTCCGACGAACTCCTCGAGTCGGCGCTGGCCGGAGGCATCGAGCAGCTGCTCGTAGTTCAAGAACAGCCACTCGCCCTCGTGGCGATGGCGATCGAGGATGCGGCGGTACATGGCGGTCCACGCCGCGAGCGCGCGCTCCTCGGTCATCCGCAGGCTCGCGAGGTAGTCTTCCTGCGCGCACTCCTTGACGATGCTGCGCGCGGTGACGGCCGGGTCGCGGAACACGCACACGAGTCCGGCGTTCCCGATGTGCGGACGCCACATTGGCAGCGTGTAGCACAGGCGCGGGTCCTTGAAGCACCACGGCTTCTGCGCCACGAGCTGCGCGAGTCTGCGCTCGACGCGCGGCGAGCTCGCGCACTCGACGCCCTCGGGCAACCACGCCAGCCAGCGCTGCCACGGCCCCATGCGCTCCGAGGCCGGCACGACCTCGGACAGGAGCAGCTCGTTCACCCCGTTGACATCCGGCGACTCGAAGAAGCCCTTGGGGTTCGACGAGCGCGGCGGGTAGGGACGCGCGCCCACGAACCACCCCGCGTCGGCGAGCATGCCGGCGACCATGCTCGTGCCGCTGCGGCCCGAGCCGAGAATGAGGACATTGCGCACGAAAGACTCTGGAGGTTGCATCGGCCATCCAAGGAACGCGGGCGCGGCCCGTCAAGGTACCGCGCCCGCGCATGTCCCGGATTCGGCGTGGCCGAGCTACTTCTGGCCGCCTTGGCGCTTCTCGACCTTGGCCCATGTGTCCTTCAGGGACACGGCACGGTGGAAGACCGGGCTCCCCGGACGCGAGTCCTTCTCGTCGGCGCAGAAGTAGCCCTGGCGCTCGAACTGCCAGCGCGAGCCGGGAGTGGCCGAGGCGAGCAGCGGCTCGAGCGCGGCGCCGCTCACCACCTCGAGCGAGCGCGGATTGAGGTTGGTCATGAAGTCCGTGCCCTCGGGCACATCCTCGGGATGCTCCGCGGCGAACAGGTGGTCGTAGAGCCGCACATCGGCGCGCAGCGCGTGGGCGGCGCTGACCCAGTGGATCGTGCCCTTGACCTTGCGACCGTCCGGCGAGTTGCCACCCTTGCTCGAAGGGTCGTAGGTGCAGCGCACGCGGATCACCTCGCCCGTCGAGGGATCCGTGTCGAACCCCGTGCAGGTCACGAAGTACGCGTAGCGCAGGCGCACCTCGCGCCCCGGCCCGAGCCGGAAGAAGTCCTTGGGGGGATCCGCGCGGAAGTCGTCGCGCTCGATGAAGAGGCGCGCGCTGAAGGGCACCTTGCGCGTGCCCGCAGCGGGATCCTCGGGGTTGTTGACCGCGTCGAGCTCCTCGCCCGCGCCCGCGGGGTAGTTCTCGATCACGAGCTCGAGCGGACGCAGCACGGCCATCGCGCGCGGCGCGCGCTTGTTGAGGTCGTCGCGCAACGCATTCTCGAGCTGCACAACATCGACGGTCGAGTTGAACTTCGCGACGCCGACGCGCTCGCACAGCGCGCGAATGGCCTCGGGCGTGTAGCCGCGGCGGCGCAAGCCGGAAATGGTCGGCATGCGCGGGTCGTCCCAGCCCGACACGCGCTGCTCCTGCACGAGCCGCAGCAGCTTGCGCTTGGAGAGCACCGTGTAGGTCAGGTTCAGGCGCGCGAACTCGATCTGCTCGGGTTTGGACTGGACGCTGACATTGTCGCGCACCCAGTTGTAGAGCGGCCGGTGGTTCTCGAACTCGAGCGTGCAGAGCGAGTGCGTGATGCCCTCGAGTGCGTCGCAGATCGGGTGCGCGTAGTCGTAGGTGGGATAGACGCACCACACGCTCGCCGTGCGGTGGTGCGGCTTCTTCAGGATGCGATAGAGCACCGGGTCGCGCAGGTTGAAGTTCGGGCTCGCCATGTCGATCTTCGCGCGCAGCGTGCGCGAGCCTTCCTCGAACTCGCCCGCGCGCATGCGGCGCAGGAGAGCGAGGTTCTCCTCGGCGCTGCGCGAGCGGAACGGGCTGTCCTTGCCCTTCGCGGTGAGCGCGCCGCGGTAGCGGCTGACATCATCGCCGGAGAGGTCGCACACGTAGGCGAGCCCCTTGCGCACGAGCTCCTCGGCGAAGCCGTAGATCTGCTCGAAGAAGCCCGAGGCGTAGAACAGGTTCTCGCCCCAGTCGAAGCCGAGCCAGCGCACGTCTTTTTGGATCGACTCGACATACTCGACCTCTTCCGTGGTCGGGTTCGTGTCGTCGAAGCGCAGGTTGCACACGCCGCCGTGGCGCAGCGCGAGGCCGAAGTTGACGCAGATCGCCTTGGCGTGGCCGATGTGCAGATAACCGTTGGGCTCGGGAGGAAAGCGCGTGCACAGGCGCCCGCCGTGCTGGCCGGAGGCGCGGTCGGCGAGGATGCGCTCCTCGACGAAGTGAGAGGCGTGGGGAACGGGATTGGATGCGGCGGGATGGCTCATGGCGCGTGGGTCTCGCCTTTTGGGGGGCGAGACGGCGAACTGTAGCGAGCCTCAGGCCCCTTCAGCGAGGCGCGAGGCGCAGGAGCAGACCGTCGCGCACGGCCGCGAGCGGTTCGAGCTGCACATGCCGCGCGAGGACCTCGGGGAAGGCCGCGGGACGGGCGTTGTCCTGGAACCACGCCAACGAGCCGCCGGAGTGCGCCGCCGCCTCTCCCGCGCGCTCCCACGCCTTCGCGCCCCCGCGCAGGAAGCGCACCTCGATCCCCTTCTCGAGCCACACGAGCTCGGGGCCGTTCGACCAGCACGGCCCGTCCAAGCTCGCCTCGCGCAGCACGATCGTCACGGGGTGCTCCTGCCACAGCCGCGTGTGGAAGCCGCCCGCGCCCTCGGCCCGCCAGTGCTCGATGCGCTCGCCCGTGCGCGGAGTTGCGTCGAGCCATGCCAGTGCGACGAGCACGCAGCCAGCGAGCGAAGGCACCCCGCCGAGGGCGAACAGCGCGCTCCAGCCGACGATCGCGAGCACGGGCAGCGCGGGCAGCAGCAGCCGATCGCCGATTGGATCGAGCACCAGGTTCGAGGCGAGCGCCACGAGCAGCGTCGCGTACAGCGCGGCGAAGGCCGCGAGCAGCGCCAGCGCGCCGCGCACCTCCCGACGCTGGAGCGCGAGCGCCGCGACCGAGACGCACAGCCCCAGCACCACGGCCCAGCCGAGCCAAGTGGCCGTCGCGGGCTCGGCCCAACCGCGCACGGTCGCCGCGGCCGCGGTCAGGGCCTCGGAGAAGCCCTGCGGAGTCTCGTCGCGGCCGCCGGTCCAGCTCGACTCGAGCGAGCGGTTGCGCAGGAACCACAGCGCGAGGGGCGCGAGCGAAACCGCCGCGTAGACGGCGACGCGGCGCGCGCGTTGGGCGAGGCTCCCCCACTCGGGCCGCGCGAGCGCGAGCAGCGCAACGGACAGTACCAGCGCGACTCCGAGGTAGCGCTGCAGGCATGCGAGCGCGCTCAAGACCACGAGCCACGCGAAGCGGCTGCGCGTGAACTCGCGCTGCAGTGCGAGCGCAACGGAGAGCGCGCCGAGCACCAGCGGCAGGAAGAATGTCTCCGAGACGACCTGCACGGTGTATTCGTGCATGCGCGACGAGAGCGCCAGCGAGCCCGCGGTCGCGACGGCAGCGAGGTGCGAACCCGCGACGCGCCAGGCGAGCCGCGCCGACAGGGCGATGCTCACGGCGAGCGCCGCGAGGTGCAGCACACGGAGCGCGTCGAGCACATCGAGCCCGCACCACTCGAGCGCGGCCATGACGGCCGGATACAGCGGCGGCCAGAGCGAGAAGACTTCGCCAAGGCAGGTGACGAGCCCCTCGCCGCGCGCGAGGCTCGCGCCGGCGGAGAGGTGCCACGCCGCGTCGCCGTCGACGCCGAGCCCATAGAGCGAGCTCGCGCGCGCGCTGGCGAACACCGCGCCCAGCGCCGCCACGAGCACGAACGCGGCACAGGCGAGCGAGTCGCGGCGGTTTGCGGGCGCCATGGGCGAAGGTCAGTGTAGCCACAAGCAGCGCAGCCTCGACCGCGCGAGGCGCGGCCGAGGCTGCTTGGTTTTGGAGCTGCGGGCACACTCGCCCGCCGCGGTCACTGGGCGAGGATCTGGTCGAGGGCGCCGATCGCCTCGGGGTCCTCGTTGCCGATCTCCTTGGCCTTGGCGGCGAAGATCTTCGCGCGCGGGATGTCGCTCAGCGGCTGCGAGCACCACATGGCGGCCATGTAGTTCAGCTCGAAGTTCAGGGCCTTGTCGACCATCTTGCCGGTCGCGTTGAGGCCTTCGAGAGCCGTGAGCGCGGCGCGCGCGGTGTTGTCGTCGCGCACGCCGCGGAACTGCGCCTGGACGCACAGTTCGAGCAGGCCGTTTTCGTTCTTCGTGTCGAGCTCGCGGCCCGCGGCGAAGATCGCCTCGTCACCGTTGCCGCTCTTGAGCAGCGCCTTGACGGCGCGCAGCTTGCGACCGGCTTTGTTGTCCTTGTCGAACTCGAGCGCGCTGCGCACGGTGGCGATGTAGAGCTTGGCGGCGACGCTCTCCGAGGAGAGGCTCTCGAGCGCCTCGGCGAGCTTGTCCCAAGCCGCCATGCGGTCGTCGCCGGTGGCCGCCTCGTACTCGGCGACCTTGGCCTTGGCGTCGGCGAGGTCCTTCTTGCCGGTCGCGACGATCTTCTCCATCTCGGGCACGAACGCGGCCGGGCCGCCGGGCACGTAGCCCATCTGGCCGAAGACCTCACCCTCGGGCGTCATGAGGAGCAGCGTCGGGAAGCCCTGGATCTCGTACTTCTCCGAGAGCTCCTTGTTGCGCTGCGGGTTGGGCACCTTGGCCTTGATCGCTTCCGCGCGCGGATAGTCGAGCGCCACGAGCACAAAGCTCTTCTTGGCGGCGCTGAGGAACTCCTCCTTCGAGAAGACCTCGGCGTCGAGCTTCTTGCACCAGCCGCACCAGTCCGAGCCCGTGAAGTCGACGAACAGGTCCTTGTGCTCGGCCTTGGCGAGCTTGACGGCCTCGTCGAAGTCCGCGACCCAGCCTTCACTGGCGAGCGAGGGGGCGACGAGGGAGAGCGAGCCGACGAGCGAGAGCGCGGCGGCGCGGAACGGGAACAACATGCACGATCCTTGGGGTTGAGTACCTGCGATCGGGGTCGGGCGCCGCGCACTCCGGCGCGCCGCGGCACGAGCCCCGTGATGGTGTCAGCGGGCAAGATGGTATCCGCCGCAGGCCGCGCACAGGCACGCTCCCACGAACTTACCGAGCCTGCACCTCGCGCCTGCACGCCACGACGGCCCCTGCTAGCTTCACGCCCATGCAGACGCCCTCGGCGCCCCTCGGTCCTAAGGGTTGGATCGCCCCGGCGCTCGCCGCCCTGTGCGGCGTGGCCCTCCTGCTGGCGCTCTCGGCCTCCCACGGTCCGGGGCTCGACAGCGACGGAGCGGAGTACCTCGCGGCGGCTCAGAGCCTGCTCGAGGGCCGCGGCTGGATCGGCGTCGAGGGGGAGCCCTATGTCCTGTGGCCACCGCTGCAGCCGCTCCTGCTCGCGCTCCCAGGCGGCCTCGGTTGCGCGCAAGGGGAGCGCGCGGTCGCCCTGCACGCGCTGGCCCTCGCGGCGGATGCGCTGCTCGCGGCGGCGATCGTCTGGCGTCTCACGGCCTCGCGCCTGACCGCCGCAGTGGCGTCCTTCGCCGTGGTCGCAATCGCGCTCCCGACGGCCACCATGGCCTGGAGCGAGCCGGCCTTCACCGCGCTGGTCCTCGCCGCGCTGGCGGCGCTGCTGCGCTTTGGCGAGCGACGCTCGCGCGGCTCGCTGGCCGTGCTGGCCTGCTGCTGCGCGCTGGCGCTCGCGCAGCGCTATGTCGGAGTGCTGCTCTTGGGCTGCGTGGCGCTCGCGCTGCTCGCGGATCGAGACGGTGGCAAGCTCGGGCGACGGGCGCTGCGCGCTCTGGCGGTGGGCCTCGCCGCGGCGCTGCCGGTCCTCGCTTGGGCCCTGCGCAATGCGCTGATCGCGCCGAGCGCAGCGGCGAATCGCGGCCCCGCGAGCGACTCCTGGAGCTACGACCTGCGCTGTGCGCTGGAGCAGTTCGTCGTGCTCGAGCCCGCGCCGCAAGCCCTGCTCACCGCGGGCGCGAGTGCGCTGCTGGTGCTCGGAGCACTCGCGCTGCTGCGCCGGGGCGCGGCTCGTCCCGAGCTGGCGATCGCACTGTTGCCGTTCGCGTTCACCGCCGGCCTCGTCGTGCTGCGCCACTGGGTACAGTTCGACCCGCTCGACGCGCGCCTGTTGTCGCCCGCCCATGCGGTCGGCGCGCTGCTCGGCGCCGTGGGAGCGCACGAGCTCTTCGGTGGACGCTGGCGCGGACTCGCTGCGCTGGCGCTCGGTGCGTGGATCGCGTTCGCGTTGCAGCGGCAGTTCGTCGTCACGCGCGCCACGCTCGCGCGCGCACAGTCAGACGGCCTCGGCCTCTACGACAACGCCGCATGGCGCTCGTCCGAGGCACTGGCCGCACTGCGCGCCGCGCCGCCGGCGGGCGCGGGCTTCACCAACGAGCCCCACGCGCTGTTCCTGCACGCAGGCCTGCGCGCGCGTGCCCTTCCCACGCGCCCCTCGGTCTACCCGCGCCTCTACGAACGCTGGAGCGCGGCGCCCGCGAGCGAGCGCTGGATCCTGTGGTTTCCATTCGGCGGCCGCGCCGTGCTTCCGCAGCCCGAGCAGCACATCGAGCTCGAGCGCTCGCGCGCCTGGGCCGACGCCGAGCTGTGGCGCGTGCGCTAGAAGAGGCGCGCAAGCAGCGCGAAGCGGATCTCGTCGAGGCCGTCTTCTTGACCGTGGAACCAAAGGAGCTCGGGCCCCAGCGAAGCGAACGGTGTGTACCACCAGTCGAGGCCGACGGCGGCGTAGGTGCCCCACTGGTCGACGCCGACGAGGACATCGCTCGACTCGTCGCGCCACTCCAGGCCCGCGCGCGCGTGCACGCCGAGCGGAGTGCCTTCGAGGCGCGCGCGCGCGCGCACGCCGGTCTGCACGCGCCACAACTGCACGTCGCCAGCGCCCGAGTCGAGCTCGTGCCCCGACCAATTCGCGCCGAGCTCCCAGCTGGCGACGATCGGATCGTCGTTGAGGTCGTAGCCGCCGCCCACCGACGCCATGAGCGCATCGCCGTAGTCGACCGCCGCGCCGCGCGTCGGATCCGCGACGCCCGCGCCGAACTCGATCCACTCGCGCGGCGCGTCGGGATGCGGCGCCGTGCAAGCACTTGCGGCCGCCAGCACGGCGCAGGCGAGCAGCCCGTGCGCGAGCGAGCGCTTCACTTGCTCCCTCATTCGAACGGCGCTCCGGCGAGGTAGATGCGCGGCGTGCTCGCGAGCTCGTAGCGTTGCTGCAGCAGCGCCGCGAAGAGACTCATCAGAGGTTCGCATTCGGCCTCCTCGCGACCGACTCCGCGAATGTGCGCGAGCTCGCGGAACTCGCCCAGAATGCCGAGCTGCGCGATCGCACCGTCGTAGACGCCCACGGCGACGCAGTAGGGCTGTCCGGCGCCGTGCGTGTGGTAGTTGAGCACCAACTCCTCTTGTGCCGCCACGGCGTTGCGCATCAGCGTTCCGTAGCGCGGATGCGACTCGATGCGCTCCATCACCAGATGGAAGAACTCAACCGGAGTCATGGGACGCATTGAAGCACAAGCGCGCTCGCCGGCCAACCGGGGCCAGCGAGCGCGCTGCGGGCCGTCGAGCCCTCGGGGGGGCCGTGTCAGGGAACGAAGATCACCTGCAACGCGTCGGAGAGGTCGGACTGCGCCCCGTCGCGGAACCAACACTGGAAGTTCCACAGCTCGCCGGCCGTGACCGGAGCGATCACTTCGGTCGGAAGGTCCAGCGCGTAATCGAGCGTCGTACCTGCCCCAGAGTTCACGAGCGGAAGGCGCCGTGCGGGATTGCCGACGCAGCGCGTGCCGCTGCCGAGCGGCGTCGACTGGCGCGCGACCGAACAGAAGAACAGGCCCGACTTCTGCGGCGGGATATTGCTCGCATGGAGCACGAGGTCGTTGGCGGCGATGCTCGTGGAACCGGTCGCGCTGATCACCGAGCCCGCGGCGCCGCTCTGACAGTAGCGCTGCACGAGCGCACAGGCCGTGCGCACGACCCGGAAGGCATCGACACCCGCCTCCACGATCGAGGGCGAGCCCGCATCCGTCGCGGTGAAGCGCACACGCACATCCGAGTTCGCCAACACTCCCGCCGTCGCGAGCTGCGCCGACGTGATCTCCACCGCGCGCCATGTCGTGCTGCTTGTCGTGTGCGCAGCGATCGTCAGCCACGGTCCAGCCGTGCCGTTCGAGCTCGCCTCGACTCTCAGCGAGTCCACTCCGTCCTCGACCGTCAAGTTCAGGTAGTACAGGTAGCGGATCGCGCAGCTGCCTCCCGAGAGATCGAGCGCCGGCGAGGTGAGCTCCACCGAGCCGCCGTCGACATCCGTGTTGCCGATAGCGTTCTGCGTCAGGTAGCACGCTCCCGAACCGTCGCCGTCGCCCGAGGGATCGTAGGCCCAGTTCGGATCGTTGACCGGCACGCCGCGCTGCCACTGTCCCGAGCTGGCGCCGAAGATCGCCGTGGTCCAGCCCTTGTCGGTCTGGAAGTTGTCGGCGAACACGTCGACAGCCACACCGCCGGAGAGCGACAGCGAGTGGAACACGGCCGGCGCGCCGACCGGATTGGTCACCAGCCCGCAGCTCGCGCTCTGCGCGCTGATGTAGAACTGCGGCGTGTCCCCGCACTGCGGCGCCGGCAGACTGGCGGAGTACAGCGCACCGGATCCGGCCGTCATCGCAAGCGCGACGAAGGCCCCGCCTTGGTAGCGATAGTGGAGCGTCGGAGAACCGGCGACAGTGCCGGCGCTGACCTGAATCTGGATCGGCAGCGACATCCCGATGCTCATGCCGGTCGGAATGCCACCGACCACCGTGAAGCCCGCCGCGCACACTCCGACGGGTGCGGCGAGCGCAGCCTGCAGGCCCGGATGGTTCGCGTTGGTGCCGGCGTTCGCTCCGCCGGTCGAGGTACAGCCGCCGTGGGTATGAATGCCGATGGCGTTGCCCGTGGGCTCGTGGATCACCGGCGAGCCACTGTTGCCGCCCGTCGTGTCCGGCGTGTACTGCAGCGTGTTGCCCGAGTTCGTCACCCAGCCTCCGACATGCGTCTCCTGCACCTGATTCCAGGTCGCAGGACTGCTGCGCGTCCCGTAGCCCGTGACGCGGATGGGGTCCGCGGTGTTGAGCGGCGGCGGGATCACGAGCGAAAAACGCACTCCGTAGGCCTGAAACGGCGTCAACCCCGTGTTGGAGTTGGGGAACACCCCGAAGTAGCCCCAGTCATTGCCCACCCCCTGACCGCCGTTGGTCTGCACGTTCGCCGTGTCGATCGCGTACTGGTCCTGCGGCGGCGGATTCTGGATCGTGCCGCTGCTCGTCGAGAGCGGCACATTGAACTGCAGCACTTGCAGGCTCGATCCCGTGCAGTGCCCGGCCGTGAGCATGCAAGCGTTGCAGTCGTTGATCACCCAGCCCGTGCAACCGACCGGAACGAGCCGCCCCGCGCGGTTGTCGCTCGAAAGCACGCGGTCGTCGGTCGGGCCGCAGATCGACTCTGGCAGGCCCGAGAGATCGACGGTGACGGCCTCGAGCACCACGCGGCTGTGCCCGCTGCCCGGCTGCGCCAGCACCTCGACGAGCACCTCGTCCCCGTTGAAGTAGGCCGAGGTGTTGCGCCACTGCTCGAGGTGCACGGCGTTGAGCTCTTGCACGGCCGCGTCGTACAGCGATGTGATGCGCAGCACCGCCCCAGTACCGTCGAAGACACTGCCCGCGAGCTCGACCGTTGCGAACTCAAGGCGCATCCACGCGGCACCCTCGACGATCACCGGAAAGGAGAGCACCACGGCCGGCGCGCCGAGCGGGTTGGCCTGCGCGCCGCTGTCGAACGGCAGCGCAACGCGGATCGAAGGCAGGGGATCCTCGGCGCGCGCGAGCGCGGGCAGGAGGAGCGAGGCGCACAGGATCAAGGCGTGCTTCATGCGGAAGTTCTCGTGCGGGCTGCGGGGCAGTGGCTGCGGGCCAGACCCCCAAGCCTTCAAGGCTAGGGCTAGTGGCCGAGATTCGCCAGACGGGACGGTGGCCAGCGAGCGCGAGTTCCGGGTTGAGCAAGAAAAAGTCCGCGGGCGGCGCGCGGCCCCGATCGGAGCCGCGCTCCGGCCGCGGGAAGCACGCAAGGCGCGCGGGAGAAACTGCCAGACCTAGGCAGGCTTCTCCGAGAGCAGCTCGCGCTTGCTCTCGACATTCTTGAATTCCTCCGCCTCGGGCAGCGGATCCTTCTTGGAGCCGATCGCGGGCCACTTCGAGGCGAGCGTCTCGTTGAGCTCCTTGTACTCCGCCCACTTCTCGGGGAGATCGTCTTCGCTGAAGATCGCCTCGGTCGGGCACTCGGGCACACAGGCACCGCAGTCGATGCACTCGTCAGGGTTGATGACGAGGAAGTTCTCGCCCTCGTAGAAGCAGTCGACGGGGCAGACGTCGACGCAATCGGTGTACTTGCACTTGACGCAGGGTTCGGCAACGACATAGGTCATGGAGGTGTGAAGTCCTTTCGGGCCGCGGATTGTCCACATCCGACCGAGCGGGTAAAGACCTCCGCTGTGCCAAAATCTCTTCTGGCCCAAGGCCCGCCGTGTCCGACCGAACCGTCCCTGCCGAACCCGTCTCGACCCGCTCCATCCTGCGCCTGTGGTGGCCGCTCGCCGCGAGTTGGCTGCTCATGGGGGCGGAATTGCCGCTCTTCTCCGCGGTCGTCGCGCGGCTGCCGGACGCGGAGCGCAACCTGGCGGCGTGGGGCTCGCTCGTGTTCCCCATCGCGCTGACGATCGAGGCCCCGATCATCATGCTGCTGTCCGCGTCGACGGCCCTGTGCCACGACCGGCAGAGCTACGAACGCGTGCGGAGCTTCATGCTGCGCGCCGGAGCGGCACTCTCGGCCCTGCACGCCCTCGTCGCCTTCACGCCGCTGTTCGATGTCCTTGCGCGCTCGGTGATCGGCGCCCCGGAAGAAGTGATCGCGCCGGGGCGGCTCGGCTTCCAGCTGATGCTGCCGTGGACATGGTCGATCGCCTACCGCCGCTTCCAGCAGGGTGTGCTGATCCGCTTCGGCCACTCGCGCGCGATCACGCTCGGCACCGCGGTGCGCATCCTCGCCAACTTGACCGCGCTCGCGCTCGGAGTGCTCGTCGGAGACTGGCCGGGCATCGTGGTCGGTGCCTGCGCCGTGTCCGTGGGCGTGTTGAGCGAGGCACTCTTCATCGGCCTGCGCGTGCAGCCCGTGCTGCGCGATCGCCTGTGGCACGCGCCCGCTCAAGCGGCGCTCTCGTGGCCCGCCTTCGCGCGCTTCTACCTGCCGCTCGCGCTCACGCCGCTGGTGACCCTGATCGGACAGCCCATCGGCTCGGCCGCGATGTCGCGCATGCCCTCGCCGCTCGAGTCGCTCGCCACTTGGCCCGCCTACCATGGCGCGGTGTTCCTCTTCCGCGCCCTCGGGCTCGCGTTCAACGAGGTGGTCGTGGCGCTCGCGGTCGGAAACACGGCCGTGGCGGCGCTGCGCGGCTTCAGCTGGAAGCTCGCCGCCCTCGCGTCCGCCTTGCTCGCGCTGGTCACGTTCTCGCCGCTCGCCACGCTCTGGTTCGAGAGCTGGAACGACCTCGATCCACAGCTCGCGACCTTGGGTGCTTCGGCGATGACCTTCGCGCTCGCGCTGCCGGCCCTGAGCGTGATGCAGAGCTTTTACGGCGGCCTGCTCGTGCGCGCGCACCACACGCGCGCCGTCACCGAATCGGTCGCGCTCTCCCTCGGCGTGACCACGCTCGGGCTCGCGCTGTGCGTGAGGTTCTCGCATTTCCAAGGACTGCCAGCAGCGTCGGCGATGATGACCCTCGGCAACCTCGCGCAGACCCTGTGGCTCGCGTGGCGCGCGCGCCACCTGCAGGTCCAACCCGCTACGGCCGCGGCTTGACCCACGGTTCGCCGTTGCTGGCGTCGGTCGCATACTCGACCGCCGTCCACCAAGCCATGGACACCGGCAAGAACAGGTAGCTGAAGCCGAGCACGAGCGCGGTCCCCACGCACAGCGCGACGGACTGGCTCCAGTCCGTCAGGAAGTACAGGCCGAGCGCGAGTGCCGCGGCGAAAATCTCCGTCACGGCCGCGCAGAAGTACATCGCGCCGGTCTGCGCGCCACTCTCGCGCCGGTAGCGCAGCCCGCAGCTCCCGCACGTTTCGTGCAAACGCGCGAACGCACGGAACAGCGCGCCTGCTCCGCACTGCGGGCAGCGCTTGCGCAGCGCGCGACGGAAGAAGACGAGCATCGAAGGAGGTCCCGCCACGCTCACACTCCCACTCGGTTGGCGACCACCAGCGCGAGCGCAAACAGCGCGAACAGGATCGCCGCGAGCGGCAGGATGAAGCGCAACCACGCGATGTAGGGCACGCGACCGAGAGCGAGGACCCCCATCAGCACGGCGTTGGTCGGAATCAGCATGTTCGTGAGCCCGTCGCCGCACTGGAACGCGAGCACCGCGACCTGCCGCGAGACGCCGACGAGATCACCGAGCGGCGCCATCAACGGCATCGTCACCGAAGCCTGAGCCGAGCCGGAGGGAATGAACAGATTGGTGACGCTCTGGACGCCGAGCATCCCGACCGCTGCGCAGTCAGGGGAGAGCCCCTCGAGCGGCGTCGCGAGGCCCTGCACGACCGCGTCGATCACCTTGCCCTCCTCGAGCAGCACTTGGATGGTCTTCGCGAAACCGATCAGTAGTGCCGTATTCGTCATTTCCGCCGCGCCGGCGCTGAACTCACGCGCGGCACGGTTGGGAGTGAGAGAGCCGAGAGGGACAGCGAGCAGCGCGAGCGCGAGGAACACCGCCGCGAGCTCGCCCAGTCCCCACTCGTGCGCCGCACAGCCCCAGACGAACAGCACGATGCCCGCGCCGAAGGCGCCAAGCAGCGCGAACTGTCCCGCGCGCAGCGTCGGCGCATCGCCCGCGGGTGGCTGCCACGGTTCGACGCCGGCCATGAAGCTCTGCGAGTGATCGCCGCGCACGCGCAGCGCGTAGCGCACGAGGTAGGCAACGCCGACGACGAGCGCGAGCCCCCACAGGATCCAGCGGAATCCAGCCGCGGAGTTGGGCTCGAGCCCGGCGATGCGCTGCGCTATCAGCACCGTGAATGGATTGTGCGGCGCGGCTGCGTAGCCGATGCCCGCCGCGACATAGACGATCCCGACGGCGACGATCGCGTCGAAGCCCAGCGCCGCGCACGCGGCCGCGAGGATCGGCACGAACGGCACGTACTCCTCGGCCATGCCGATCGTCGCAGCGCCCAGCGACAGCACCGCCGTCATGCCGCCGACGAGCAGGACCGGTCGTCCCCCAAGGCGCGCGAGCACGCGGGCGAGCAACGCATCGACGGCGCCGCTCGCGCGCAGCACGCCGATCACGCCGCCGCACAGCAGCACGAAGAAGATCACCTCCGCGGCCTTCTCGAGCCCCTTGGGAATGCGCGTCAGCGCTGCATGCCACGGCAGGGCCGCGACCTGCACTTCATGGAAGGTCCCCGGGACCACGCGTGCACGCCCGTCGACCACGACCCGTTCGAACTCGCCCGCGGGCAGCATGTACGTCACGACCTGCGCCAACACGACCAGCGCGACGGTGAGCACGAGCGTCTCCGGAAAGCGCAGCTTCATCGGGAGCGGACGCTCACTGCTTGCCGGACGCGTGACCGCCCGCCTTGACCCACACTCGCCACGCCTCGTCGACATCGAGCGGACTCCAGTCCCACAGCTCGCGCAAGAGCTTGCGCTGCAGCCCGGGCAGGTCCTCGCCGCTCGGCATGCCCTGCGCGTCGAGCTGACCCTTGATGCCGCCGAGGAAGCGCGCGTAGCGCTCGCCGTGCGCGTCCATGAGAAAGCGCGTGATCGACCACGCGGTCACGGAGCCATCGGTCCCAAGCTCGGAGTAGTCCTTGGCCGCCATGAGCTGCGCCAGACGCGGCGCCTTGCCGCTCGCCACGAGCTTCGTCGCGGCCGCCACGAAATCCGCCGGAGCCTTGGTGTCGCGCAGCGACCCTTCCTCACCCTCGGTGGTGCGCGACTGCGGGTCGAACTCCTTCTCCAATGCCTGCGCCAGCCCTTCGTCGAGCCACACCGGCGGGTCGTAGGAGAAGTGCTTGTAGGCGCACAGGAACGCGTGCGAGAGATTGTGCGCGATGTGCGGCCACAGCCCGCGATCGTCCTTGAGGTCCGCGTCCTCCACCGGCACCGACACGAGCAGCTTGTGCAGACCGGGGAAATGCCAGCGAAACGAGTCGTTGACGGCGACACCGCTGAACGACTCCGTGAAGCGGCGGTGGTTCTCGCGCGAGACATGCAGCACGACCTCGAACTTGTCCTTCTCGCCGAGGAAGCGGCCAGCACCCATGTAGGGCGCGTCGAGGCGTCGCTCGGCGGAGAAGTCCGCGTCCTTGACCTGCAGGAGCGCTTGAAACCGCGCGTAGAACTCCTCGCCCTTCATCGCCTGCAGGTGCACGCGCAGCCAAGGGTCGAGCTTGCGCGGCTTGCTCGGGACATCGGGCAAGGCAGCCCGCAGTCGCGCGAGCTCCGCTTCGACGCGCTCGCGATCGCGCTGGTCGATGGCCGAGTCGCCGAGCGCGCTCGCGAAGCGCAAGTGCGCCGTCTCGACGAACCGCCAGCGCGACACGGGCAGCTTCGCGATCAGCTCCTCTCCCCCCTTGTCGGCGATGACGCCTGGCGCATGGGAGAGCACGCCCGCCCCGGCCATCAGCGAGGGATCCTCCTTGCAGTACGGACAGCGCTCCCTGTCCTTCGCCTGCGCGGCGAGCGGCAAGGAGAGTGCCAAGAGCACGAGCAGCTCGCGAACGACCATCGTCCACCAAGCCTAGCGCGCGCTGTGGAGATTCGTCCCCCGAGGCGCGCTCCGTTGCGAGCAGGGTCGGCAGGGGCCGAGCTAGCGCAGCTTCTCCCAGAACTCCGCGGGCATGTCGTGGGCGATCTTCAGGGCGCCGTTCGCACCGCCGTAGATCGGTTCCTCGACGCGCAGCACCTTGCCGCCGCCGAGTCTCTCGTGCATCTGCCGTTCGAGCTCGAGGTCGAGGCCCTTGATCATGCTGCCCCCACCGCCGAGCAGCACCCGGTTCTTCAGGCGGTCCTGAAACTCGGGGTCGAAGTTGCCGATGAGCTCCGTGAGCGCATCGAGCATCGGCGGGACGATCGAGCGACACGCCGTGCGGATCTCGTTCGTGATGTCGAACGAGGTCGGCTTGCCCTTGACAGGCAGTTGCACGACCACGGGCAACATCTGCTCCGCCACGCCCGAGTACTTCTCCTTGATCTGCTTGATCATCTGGGTCGTGAACTGCACATCGGGGTACTTGGCGCGCACGAGCTTCGCGAGTTCCTCGTCGACATGGTCGCCGGCGAAGGTGTTGGTCACTTGGTCCGCGTCCTCGGGCATCGTGCCGCGCATGCGGCAGAAGTCGGTCGTGCCCGCGCCGATGTCGATCACCAGCGCGTCGTCGAGCATGTCGAGGCCGTAGGCCACCGAAAACGGCTCCGAGCAGATCATCGCGCTGTGCACATGCTGGCGCGCCGCGTCGAGGATCGCCTTCTTGCTGTGAATCTGGGCCTGTGCCGGAGCACCGATCACGGCGTACACCAGCTCGTCGGCGCGCGGGCGCGCACGGCGGATGATCTCGCCGATCAGGTCGGCCGCCGCCTGCAGGTTCTTGTCGCCGCCCTCGCCGGACTTGATCACGCCGTGGCCGAGCGGTCGGTAGAAGTCGAGACTCAGGCGCTTCTCGAGCGCCTCGTCGCCGAACAGCACATCCTTCTGCAGCAGCTTGCGCGCCACGATGTCCTTGGGATACCCGACATACGACGCGACGGTCTCGCGCACGCCGTTGGAGGCCGAAACCGAAGTGCGCGACGTGCCGAGGTCGATGCCAAGGTACAGGACGCCTTGGGGCTTGGAAGGAGGCTGGATGGAGGACATGGCGTGAGGAGGACCTGCGAGTGGAGGGATGTCGGACGCGGGAGCCGCGCCTAGCTCGGATTCTCGGGCTGCGCGCCGAACTGGCGCTGCAGCTCCACATTGGCCTCGAAGATCTTCGACATCAAGACCTTCTTGAGCTCGGCCTGCACGGCGGACGCCGACAGGCCCTGCACATTCTTGTACGCCGAGGCCACGCCGGTGTCGGTCGAGCGCTGCGCGAGCACGCGCCGCAGCTCGGCCTCGGTCATGCCGAGCGACTCGGAGAGCGTGGCGATGCGACGCTCGAGCAGCTCGATGCGCTCGGCCTGCCCGCGGGTCTCGCTCGGGAGCGTGCGACGGACCTGCTCTTGCACCTCGCGCAGGGCGCTCGCCACCACCTCGCGCTGGATTCGGGCAAGCAGATCGTCGTCGCCGGGACCGAGCCCGAAGAGCTCGCGAATGCGATCGCCCAAGGCGCCGAGTGCGACATCGCCCCCCGCCGACGAGGGCAGGGGAGGCGGAACGCGCGCGGCATCCTGCGCCCGCTTGCGCTCGAAGAACTCGTACAGGTCGCTGTGCACATAGCGGTTGCCGCCGCCTTCGCGCGCCACGCGCAGACCGGCTTCTGCGACCTCGAGCAGCGTCCCGAACACGAGCTGACCCTTGCGGTTGTTGTGGGCCCCGCCGATCGAGACGGTCACGCGGGTCGTGCGGCCATCGCAGTCGAAGCGCAGGTTGCGCACGGCCTCGAGCACGCGGCGCGCGACCACCTCGGCGCCCGAGGACGGCGTGTGGGGCACGAGCACGACGATCTTGTCGTCGACGAGGTAGCCGAGCGAGTCCGAGGCGCGCGTCGAGGTGCGCAGCACCCCGGCGACTCCGCGCTGGATCTCGTCCTTGACATTCGCGCCGTAGAGGTCCTGCAGCTGGCCGAGGCGGTCGACCCCGATCACGAGCAGCACCAGCGGGTAGCGGTAGCGCTGCGCACGATCGAACTCGACCCGCATCAGGTGCTGGATCTGGGCCTGTGAGAAGAGGTCCTTGTGCGAACCGCCGAAGCTGCCGCCGGTCTGGAAGCTCATGGGGCTGCTGGCTTTCTGGGTCGGGGGAAGGACGGCGTCTGTGGGGGTCGCGGCCCCGGCGCAAGCAGAGTAGCGGTGCCTGGGTGCGAAGTCATGCCCCGCCAAGGGCGCGAGCGTTGCGGGAAATCGAGGCGCTGGCGCAGATTTCTTGAGGATTTGCGGAAGAAAGCAGGCCCTAGCCCAGCGCCTCGAAGTCGGCCTCCCGAACCTGCTCCGCCAAGGCGGAAAAAGCTCCCGGTTCGAGGCCGAGGCAGCGCTCGGCGACCTTGGCGAGGCGCAGCACGGCGGAGTCGAAGGTCTCGCCGCCGGCGCGGTAAGCGAGCTGGTCGGCGATGGCCACGACGCCCACGTGCGGATGCTCGTGGATGGCGCGGGTCGGGCCGTGGTGGAACTCGATCGCTTGCGCGACCTTCTCCGGCAGCTGCCACTGGCGCGCGAGCAGCACACCGACCTCGATGTGCGAGAAACCAAGGATCCGCCGCTCGGCGTCGTGCAACGGCGAGGCGGTGCGAGCCGAGATGCGCAGGCACTCGAGGTACTCGTCGGTGAGCGCGTCGAGGATCACGACCTTGCCGACATCGTGCAGCAGACCGCAGGCGTACAGGTCATCGGGATTGAGCTGGCAACGCCGGTCCGCCGCCGAGCCGATGCTGTGCGCAAGCTGCGCGGTCAGCACGAGATGCCGCCAGAGCTCGTCGAGGTCGAAGTCCGGGAGCTCGCGCAGGTGCTCGTAGCGCTTCACGATCGAGCACTGCATGGCGACATTACGCAGCGCGCGTGCGCCGATCACGGTCACGGCGCGCTCGGCGCTCGTCACCGGCTCGCGCAGTCCGTAGAAGGGCGAGTTCGCAAGCCGCAGCACGCGCGCCGTGATCGCGGGATCTTCGGCGGCGATGCGCCCGATCTGCGCGGCGCCGACGGCCGAGTTCTCGATGGCGGCGTTGATGCGCAGCACCACCTCGGGCAGCGACGGCAGCGAGATCCGATCGCCGAAGGCCTCGAGCAGCGCGCGCCTCTCCATGGCGGGGGCGTATCGGCCGCCCCAGCTAGGGCGCTTCAGCGTTGAAACGGAAAGTCTGTCCAGAGGCGTCGAGGCCGGAAAGTTCGTCGCGCGCTCCGCCTAGTGTCGGCGCACCCACTTCCACAGCTCGGCCGGCGTCGCCGGCTTGCCCGTGAGCAGAATGCCGACCCGGAAGATGCGCGAGGCTGCCCACACCATCCCCACCACGCCGCCGAAACCGACCAGCGAGGTGAGCGCGATCTCCCAGCCCGGCACGGACTCGACCGACGCCACGCGCAGCACCATCGCGAAGGGCGTCATCGGCGGGATGTACGAGATCGTGTGCGCGAAGACGCTGTCGGGGTTCTCCGTGACGAAGAACCATGTGAAGAGCGGCAGGGTGAAGAGCAATGTCACCGGGCCGAGCAGCGTCTGGGCGTCGCGCAGCTCGCTCACCGCAGCGCCGATGGCGGCCATGGTCGCTGCGACCATCAGGAACGCCATCACGAAGTAGACGCCGAGATAGACGAGCTTGTCGGGTGGCACGAGGTGCCCGTAGCCGAGGCTCGAGGCCGCGCTCAGGCCGACGCCCGAGTACATCCCGAGCATCAGGGCACCCACCGCGCACTGCCCGATCACCTTCCCCGCGAGCAGCTCGAGCGGGCTCACCGCGGAGAGCAGCACCTCGATCACGCGGTTGGACTTCTCCTCGATCGTCGATGTCAAGAGGTGATTGCCCGTGACCCACACGCTGCTCCACAGGAGCAGCATGAACGCGAGTGGGACGAACATCTTCGCAATCTGGTTCTCCTGAACATCGACGCCATCCTCGCGCAGCGTGATCGCAACCGGCACGGGCGATGCCAGCGCGGCGCGCGCCTGCGCGACATCGACGCCCACCGCCGCGGAGCGGGCCGTGACGACCGCACGACCGAGCGCACCTTGGAGGTCTTCCACCTGCTGCCGCGTCAGCCCCTCGCTCAAGAACAAGTCGTAGCGATTCGTCTCCTGCGCCAGCGTGAGTACGCCACTCTCGTAGCGAACGCAGGCGAGCAGCTCACCCGCGCGCACGCGGTGTCGGAAGTCCTCCAGATCCGTGGCGTCTACGCTCGACTCCACGCGTACCACAGGTGTCGGCGCGGACAGCGTCCCCTGAGCCTGTTCTTCCAACAGCTCGCGTACAGGGTCGGGCAGCACGCCCTCGAGCTTGCGCTGCAACTCTGCGATGCGACGCTCCCGTTCCCGCACGAGCCGATCGCCGTCGAACTCGGCTTCGACCGCCGCGGCGAGTCGCCCGTCGCAGTCGACGACCGCGAGCGCGCCTTCGAGCGGCTTGTGCGAAGGTCGCAGCAGGAACGGCAGCGCGAGCGCGAGCACCCAGAAGATCGCCGGCAGCACGATCGCGGCGAGCAGGAACGCCTTGGTGAGCACGGTGGTGCGGAACTCCCGCACGGCGATCTCAGTCACCCTTGCCATGTTCGAGCTCCTTGCGCGCATCCTCCGCGGCGCTCTCTCCATCCACCTGTCTCACGACGCGCACGAACACATCCTCGAGGCTCACGCGCTCGAGCTCGATGCGTCGCGCCGATCCGCGCCGCAGCAACAGCTCGAACAGCTCCTGCGGCCGGGCCGCGGCGGAGAGCGCCAGAGAGAAGCCCCGCCCGTCGCACGAGGGCTGCACGGAGTGCACGCCGGGGAGCGTCGCAAGCTCGAGCGCGCTGCACGCGCCGGGCTCGAGCGGCTCGTAAGCGAGCGTGCGCGGGTCGAAGCGCGCGTGGATCTCCGGCAGCGTCGCGTCGAGGCGCTTGCGGCCGCGGTGGATCAGCACGAGTCGCTCGCAGATGCGCTCTGCCTGCTGCATCTGGTGGGTGCAGAGCAGGATCGTGCGCCCCTCGCGGTGCAGCTCGCCCACGAGGCGGTCGAGCACCACGGCGTTGACCGGATCGAGGCCCGAGAAAGGCTCGTCGAAGATCAAGAGCTCGGGTTCGTGCACCACGGCAGCGATGAACTGCACCTTCTGCTGCATGCCCTTCGAGAGTTCCTGACAGCGCCGGTGCTCGACGCCACCGAGCTCGATGCGCTCGAGCCAGCCGCGCACGCGCGCGGCGAGGCCCGCACGCGGCACACCTTTGAGGCGCGCGATGAACGCGAGGTACTCGCCCACGCGCATCGTGCGGTACAGGCCGCGCTCCTCGGGCAGGTAGCCGATGCGCTCCTTGGCCGCGAGCGCGCTGCCGCCGAGCACCTCGACCGTCCCGTGATCGGGATAGAGGATCGAGAGCACCATGCGGAGCGTGGTGCTCTTCCCGGCGCCATTGGGGCCGAGGACGCCGCACAGGGAGCCGCGGGCGATCTCGAGATCCAGCCCCTCGACGGCGACGCGGTCGCCGAAGCGTTTCTCGACGCCGCGAATGGAGATGGCGGCGTTCATGGAGTGACTCTGCTGCGCGAATCCGACATGGGGCAGGGATGTTGGCCAGCGGCGCAGCCGTTTCCAAGGGGTGCGATACTGGAACTCTGCCGCGCGAGGTGCGAAGTTGCCTCCACCAGCGATGCCCCGCACCCGCACGATCCCCCTGCTCGTCGTCATCGCCAGCGCAGGCCTGGCGGCGGCGTGGCTGGACTTCGTGCCGGGTGGCTGGCGCTTGCGGCGCATGCTGGGAGCGGACGAAGCGCGCAGCGACTACGAGCGCGCGCGTGCGCAACGACTGGCCGAATTCGCCTCGCAGACGCCCCCGGCGCGCGCCTTCGTGTTCCTCGGCTCCTCCACGATCGAACGCTTCGACCTCGCGCGCTGGTTTCCGCTCGCCCCCACGCTCGACCGCGGCATCTGCAACGAGGCTCTCGGCGATCTGGGCGCGCGCGCGCTTGCCAGTGTCCCGGCCGACGCTCAGGCACTGGTTCTCTACGCCGGATCGATCGACTTCCGACGCTGCGCGAGCTCCGAGGTCGATGCGCTCGCGGACCGGATCGACCGGTTGCTCGCGCAGCTCGTGTCCGAGCGTCCGAGCTGCGAGCTCGTGGTGCTCGGCATCCTGCCCGAGCGGGCGATGACGCCGGAGCGCGTCGCGGCGCTCGCGCGCCTCAACGCGCACCTCGCCGACCACGCCCGCGCGCGCGGCGCAACCTTCGTCGAGACCGCCCGCCCGCCGCTGGCCCTCGCGCACGGCGCCTTGTCGGAGGGTTTTTCCTGCGATTCTCTGCACCTCTCGGACGGCGGATACGCCGCGCTCGCGGGCTGGATCGCCGAGGCTCTGCCGGCGCTCCGGCCCCGCGATGTCCCGACCACCCCACGATGAACCGCAGACGACCTCGCCCCCGAAGCCCTCACCGCGGAGCCGCGCGGTGATCCGGAGCATCAGCTCGAACTGGGCGCTCAACGCGCTGCAGATCGTCGTGCTCATGTTCCTCACGCCGTTCACGCTGCGCACGCTAGGCGCGGAGCAGAACGGCGTGTGGGTCACGGTGGTGTCGTTGACCGGCGTGCTGCGCCTGCTCGTGCTGGGCGTGCCGATGGCCTCGGTGAAGTCGATCGCGCAAGCGCGCGGCCGCAAGGACATCGCGGGAGTCAATCGAGCGATCTCGACATGCCTCGCGATCACGCTGGGCATGGGCGTCGTGGCGCTCGCGCTCGGCTGGGCGCAGCTCGAGGCCTTCGAGCATGGCTATCTCGATGGAGCCTTGGCGGAGGGACTCTCTCCCGAGCAGCGCGAGGCCGCGCAGGTCGCCTTCGTGCTCGCCGCTAGTCAGGTGGCCGCCGCGTTCGTGCTGCGACTGCCCTACGGAATCCTCGAGGCGCACGAGGATTTCACGCTCCGCAATGGGATCATGGCGCTCGAGCTCCTGGCACGCGCGGGCCTGACCGTCGCGCTGCTCCCGCGCTCTCCGGATCTCTCGACGCTCGCCTGGATCCTGGTCGCGACGATGGTGCTCGAGTTCGCGCTGGCCTGGATCGCGATCGCCTGTCGGCACGCCGGAGTGCGCTTCTCGCTCGCGAATTTCGACCGCTCGCTCGTACGCGGCATCCTGTCCTTCAGCGTGTTCGCGATGCTGCTCAATGTCGGGACGCTGCTCGCGTTTCGCTGTGACGCACTCGTGATCGGACACTGGCTCGACGCTGAGGCGACGACGCAGTTCGACCTCGGCAACAAGTTCTTCGAGCCGATGGCCGGCTTCGTGATCGGCATCGGTGCTGTCGTGATGCCCACGGCCACGCGCCTCAAGTCGAGCGGCAAACTCGAGGACCTGCGGCCGGTGCTGCTGCGCTGGACGCGCATCTCGTTCCTGCTCGTGCTCGCCATCGGCACCTTCTTGATGCTCCTCGGACCCGAGTTCCTCACGCTGTGGGTCGGTTCCGAGCACGCGGGCCCTGCGGGGTCCGTGCTGCGCGTGCTGATGACCTCGTTCCTCGTGTACCTGCCCATCCGGGGCGTCTCGCTGCCGATCCTGATGGGACTCGGCCAACCCGTGAAGCCGGCCGTCGGGCTGCTCGTCATGGGCGCCATCAATGTCGCGCTCTCGATCGCGCTCATAGGCCCGTTCGAACTCATCGGCGTGGCGCTCGGCACCGCGCTCCCGAACATCGCCTTCTCGCTGTTCGTCGCGTCGCTCGCCTGTCGCGAGCTCGGCGTTCCCGCGCGCGAGTTCTTGAGTTATGGCTTCGGTCGCCCGCTGCTGGGCGCGCTGCCCGCCGTCGCGCTCGTGCTGGGCTACAAACAGCTCGTGACGATCGACACCTGGTGGAAGCTCGTCGCCGGTGGCGTCCTCTGCACGGCGACGCTCGGCGTCGTGTGGGTCTACTTCGTGCTGCGCGACGACCCGTGGATCACGCTGCCCGGCCCGCTCGCCCCACGCGGAGGTCGCTCGTGAACTTGGCGGGAGTCGCCGGCGCCGCAGCGGCGTTGCTCGCTGCCTCCGAGCTCGCGGCGCGCGCCGTGGTGCGCGCGAGCGGCGCCTACTTCGTCTGGCGCCCGCACGAGCGAACGCACCTGCAGATCGACCGCGCGTCGCTCCCGACGCTCGAGCCGCTCGTGCGCTTCGAGGTCAACGCGGAAGGCGAGCGCGGCGACGAGCTGCCCCTGCAGCGCCATGGGATGTACCGCGTGCTCGTCGCGGGCGGAAGCGCGGCCGAGGGTTATCTCCTCGACCAGCCGAGCTCGTGGCCGGGAGTGCTGCAGTCCCTGCTGCGCGAGAGCGCGGCGCTCGCACAGCTCGGTGCGCGCAGCGTGCACATAGGCAACATCGCGCGTTCTCTGGTGCCCTGCGAGACGGTCCTCATGATGCTGCAGCACACCTTGCCGCGCTACGAGACGCTCGACTTGGTGCTCTTGATGGTCGGAGCTTCGGACGCCGTGACATGGATGGAGCAGCGCTGCCCCGTGCCGCTGCCCGAGTCCCGCTTCGGCCTCGACTACATGTTCGACGAACACTGCGAGCAGCGCTTCGGCTGGAAGCCCACGGACTGGGCGCTGCGTCAGTTGATTTCCCGCCTCGCGCGACGTGGACATTCACCGCGCAACCGCGAGCGGGCAGGCTCCAAGCTCGTCGAACTGCGCGAGCGCCGTCGCAACGCGGCGCGCTGGATCGACAGCACACCGGATCCCGAGCCGATGCTCGCGCGCTTCGAGCAGAACCTCGCCGCAATGATCGAGCTCTGTCGCAGGAGGGGTGCGCGCGTGATCGTCGTGCGCCAGCCGTGGTTCGACAAGGAGCTCGACGAGCGCGAGGAAGCCGTGATGTGGAATTTCTGCATCGGCCGGCCCTACCTCGAAAAGACCAGCGAGTACTACACGCATCCGCTCGTGCGCAGCCTGCTCACGCGGCTGGACGAGCGTGCGGCCGCGACGGCGCGGCGACTCCAAGTCGAGGAGCTCGACCTGCGGCCGCTCGTGGAGCCGAACCTCGCGAACTACTACGACTACCTGCACTTCACGCCGCAGGGCGCGCACATCGTCGCCGAGGCCGTGAGTCGCGCCGTGCTCGCTCGCGCGCGCTGAACCGCCCGCGTACGCCTCACGGCGCGCGTTCGATGCGCAGCGAGAGCGTGGCCCAGCCATCGAGCTCGAAGTGCTCGACCTCGATCGAGTGCTCGGCGCGCGCATCGAACTCGAGCGTCGCCGCGTCGAGTGCGGGCCCGTGGTGGGTCCAGTTGTCGATCGCGAGGCGCCCGTCCACGCGCACGCGCAGGCCCTCGTCGGACCAGCTCTCGAGCCGCCACTTGCCCGCCGGCAGCCAGACGCGCGTCGACGCGAGCGTGCCGAAGCGCTCGCGAGGCAACTTCGCCGCTCGCACCGCCGCCGGCATTCCCGCCAGCTCGGAGGGACCCTCCGAGCCGAAGGGCAAGTCGAGATTCGGCAGGTCCACGCGCACGCCGCGCTCCACCTCGCTGCGCCAGCGAGCAGGGTCCTCGCGCGGGTCGGTTGAGTAGCTTCCGAGCGTGACGGCCCAGCTGCTCGCGAGCAAGAGACCGCGGCCTTCGAGCGTGCTCCCCGGCAGGCGCACGCGCAAGATGTACTCGAGCGCCTCACCCAGAACCCGCGGAGAGAGCACATACTGCGCGGGATCGACGCTGGCGTCGAGCGCGATTTGCACCGCGCTGCCCGCATCGACGCCGATCGGCACCTCGTGGCCGAGCAGCCGCCAGATGTGCTGGCCGCCGCGGTCGGGAAGGCGCTGGAGGAACGGCGCCACCCAGTCGTGGGGCCCCCACTCGGTCATCACGATGTGATCGCGACCGGCGAGGTGCGCGCGCGCGCCGACAGCCTTGCGCGTGCCGGGCAGCGCGGCGAGGGCCTCCTCGTCCAGCGGCAGGTGCGCAACGACGGGCATCTCTGCCGTGACGCTCGAAGCCGGATCGAGCTTCCAGCGCGCGCGATCCAGTCCGGCCTGCCGCTCGTCGATCGCGATGCGCTCGTTCGTGCCGCGCAGCTCGAGCTGAATGGCGCTCTGCTCAAAGCGATTCAGCCGCAGCGAGTGTCCGGCGCTGACCGTGGGATTGAGCTGGGCCCAAGGTTTCGCGATCAGGTCGCGATCCTCGTCCCACCACAGCTCGACATCGCGCGCGTTCTTCGCGAACGAGTTCCCCGCGATCGACCAGTCGCTGCCGTGCTCGACCGCGATGCCGGCGAGCGTGTTGCCCTGGATCTGGTTGCCGCGCGCCTGCGAGCGGCTCGAGTACCCGCCCCAGATGCCGTAGTTGCAGCCCGAGAGCATGTTGCGCGCGAACACATTGTCGAACGAGAACGAGAGCTCGATCCCGATCGCGGCGGCGTACGAGAAGTCGTTGTTGTAAAGCAGATTTCGGTTGCAGCCCAGTCCCGCCGGCTCGTCCGCTTCGAGGGCTTCGTGGCCTGCAAAACCGGAGAATCCGTCGCCGCCATGCGTCGCCGAGTTGAAGGCGAACACATTGTCGCTGCACTGCTCGAACACGAGTATGCCGGCGGAATCTTGACCACGCGCGTAGACGCCGTGGCTGTAGCCGCGGACGCAGAAATCGAAGCTGTTGCGCGAGATCGTGTTGCCAGAGCTGCGGTACAGCGCGAGGCCCCAGCCCGAAAGGAAGCTCATGTCGTTGTCGTACACACGGGAGCCGTCGACGCGCCGCAGACAGATGCCATTCTGCATCGAGCGCGCGCGGTTGAGACGCAGCGTCATGTCGCGCGAGTCCTCGGCGTAGATCCCGGCGCCATAGTTCGCGAGCCACTCGTTGCCGTCGTTCTCGTGCGGCCAAAGCCAGTCGCGTGTGTCCTCGGCCCAAGGAGTCGAGCGCAGACGCTGCGCAAAGCCGCGCGAAAGATCGCAGCCCTCGATGACGAGCCCGTCCGCGCCGCTGGCCCAGATGGCGCAGCGAAATCCGGCGGCCTGCAAGCCCCGGATCGTCACGCGCTTGCCGGTCACCCGCACTCCGATCCCCCGCACGCTGTCCGGGCTCGCACTCGCGGGCGCGCCGAGCAAGGCCGTGCGCGTGAACGTCACGACGACATCGTCGCCGACGACCTGCACGATCCCGTCTTGCTCGTCATCCTCGATCGCGAGCCCGGTCGGATCGAGCATGCAGGACTCGCGCACGACGATGTCGTCGCGATCGACCGGGATGACGCGTCGGGCCTGCGGCGCGAAGAGCAGCGCGAGAACGGGTCCGAGCATGTTCAAGGCCTCGGGGCCGCGGCGCCGAGCCCGAGTTCCTCGGCATGCGGGCGCATGGCCGAGATCACGAAGTCAATGTGCGCCGCGAGCTCGACGCCGAGCAACTCCACGCCACGCGCGATCTCGTCGCGCTCGACCTTGGCGGCGAAGCCCTTGTCCTTCAGGCGCTTGATCACGCTCTTCGACTCGAGGCTCGCGAGCCCGTCCGGGCGCACGCGGGCGCACGCACCCACGAAGCCGGTGAGCTCGTCGCAGGCGAGCAACGCCTTGTCGAGGAGAGTCTCGCAGGGAACGCCCCACTTCGTGTAGTGCGCGGAAATCGCCTGCGCGAGCTCACTCTCGCCGCGCTCGCGGAGCCAGGCCACGATGCGCGCGGGATGCTCCGCGGGCCAAGACTCGTAGTCGGCGTCGTGCAGGAGCCCCGCGAGCCCAAAGCGCTCGACATCGGCCGCGCCCGTTCCATGGCGCAACGCGGCAGCGCGCATCACGAGCTCCACGGCGCGCCCGTGGCGCCGCAGCGCCTCTCCCCTCGTCCACTCGCACAGGAGCGACCAGCCTTGCTCGCGCGTGAGCGTCACTTGGTCTCCGTGGCGGAGGAGAGCACCTCGAACCAGCCCGAGCGCAGCTCGCCCTTGCGCTTGTAGGCAACGATGAGCTCCTCGCCGGCTGCGGGGCCGAGCTGGGCACACTGCATGCTGACGAGCTCGATGTCGTCCGGGTCGCGCAGCGTCAGCGCGCGATCAGCCGCGCGCCCGCCCGTCAGCAACGCGGCGCGCTGCTGCACGAGGCCGCCGAGCGCATCGACCATGCGATCGATGTCCCACACGGCGTCTTTCTCGCCGAACAAGAGCTCGCGCAGCTTGCGCTCGCCGCGGCGTTCGCCCGCGCCGTCTCCTGCGCGCGATAGCCACGCCTCGATGCCGCGCTTGTCCTGCGTGATGAGCAGCACATCCACGCGCCCGTCGCCGTCGACATCGCCGCGCGCGCTGGTCCGGAACTGCTTTTCGACATTCGTGAAGCGCTCGAGCACCTTCTCCGGGTTCTTGGCGAGCCCGATGATGCCCGGCAGGCGCACCGAGAGCTCGTTCGAGAGGCTCGGGCTTCCTTCGAAGCGGCCCTCGCCGATGTTCGAATACGCGAGCACGCGCACTTGGATGTCCCATTCGCTGAAGAGACCGCGCAGGAGCGTCGCGAGCGTCGGGATCTGCACCTTCACGAGCAAGAGATCCGGGAGCATGTCGGAGTCGAGCGGGTGCACGAGAAGCGCCGTGATGTCCTCGGCCGTCTTCAGGATCGCGGACGGTTGCGTGAACTGCGGCCCCTCCTTCGCGCCACGGAACACCCACACCTTGCGGCGGTGGCCGATCACGTAGTCGGGGATACGGTCGCCGTCGAGATCGCGGCTCGCCCACGAGGCCTTGTCGCCCACGGACAGCGTGCCGCCCAGCGCGAAGCCCGAGGCCTCGGTGGTGTCGCGGAAGATCGACAGGTCGACCGCCACATCGGCTTCGAGCGGGAACGAGCCGTCCTCGCGCTGCAGGTGGAACGCGCGGCGATTGCCCTGCTCCACGAGCAGGTCCGGCCGCCCGTCGCCGTTCACATCGCGCGTCGCGAGTCCCGGAATCGCGAAGGAACTCTCGAGCGAATCGGAGAGGTACTGCGCGTCGTGGCTGCCCCAGCGCGCGACCTCGACCGAGATCGTCGCCATCTTGCGGAAAGCCGGCACGCGCTGCTCGGTGCCGAGCGATGCGAGCCACAGCTCCACACCGTTCAGCGTCGGCACGACGATGTCGTCGAGGCCGTCCATGTTGATGTCCTGCGCGATCGGCGCGAGCGAGGGCGACTCGAGCCTTAGCGCAAAGCGCGCGCGTGGAATCCAGGCCTGCGCCTCCGCAGAGATCTCCCCTCCGGCCAGCACGGCATAGGCGCTCGTCCCTGCCGGCGACATGCTCACGAGGTACGTCGTGTCGGCGTACGTCGCGAACGCGAGCAGGCTGCGCTGGGGCGCCTGCAGCACGAGCGAGCCGACGGGAGTTCCGCCGGCGTGCGGATGCAACGTGCGCACGCGACCATCGCGGCCGATGGCCACGATCTCACACATGCCGTCGCGATCGAGGTCGATCACTCGGTGGCAGGCGAGCTCGAGACCGGGCTCGAGCACGATCGCCTGCGTCGGTGCCGCCGACTGCAGGGCGAGAGCGAGAAGCAGCGTGCTCATCCGAACCTCACGAACAGCACTTGCGCGGGCTCGATCACGAGCACGCTCGGCCCCGAGTCGCCTGGGCGCGGCGCCACGAGGTCGACGGAGGCGTCCTCATGGATCGCGGTCTCCCACAGCGGCTTGTCGAACAGAGTCCAGGTCGACTTGTCGGCGTTGCCCTGCGAGCGCACGAACATCACGCGCAGCTTCTCGGGCTCGTCGCGCGCGAGCAGCTCCGAGATGCCGTCGCCCGTCAGATCACCGCAGAACTCGGCCGTGAGCTGGAAGCGCTCGAGCGGAATGGTGCGCTTCCATGTCACATCGGGCTGCCGCGAGAGCACGCCGCGCCGGTTGCGGTAGATGTAGAGCTCGGCGTCGATGGCCTTCGAAGACGCGCTGCGCAGCTGGTCGATCAAGTCGGGACGCACCGCGCGCAGCACGAGCTCGGGGTACCGGTCTCCGTCGAGGTCGACGAAGCGCGGTCCCGAGATGAACCCCGCGAACACGAGCAGGTTCGACGGCCGTCCGTCCGTGCCGAACGGAGCCGGACCGTCCTTCACGCCCGCCTGGGTGAAGAACAGACCCTGCGTGCGCACATCTTCCGAGCGCTTGTCGCCCGCAAAGATCACGCAATCCGCGCGGCGGTCGAGGTCGAGGTCGACCGCATGCGAGCTGTAGGACGCATCGAGCCGACGCGCGGCATCGACATCGACCGGCAACTCGAGCGAGTGCGCCACCGCAGGTGCGAACGCGCCGCGGTCCTGCGTGAAGACATGCAGGTGGTGCGAGGTCTGCACGACGAGGTCGAGGTCACCGTCCGCGTCCCAGTCAATGAAGTGCGGCGAGCTCACGCTCTCGCTGGCTTGCGCGAGGATCGCCGGCCGCGAGCCGATCGTCTCCTCCTCGCCCTCGGTCAGCTCCAGCGTGTAGCTCGGACGCTGGCGACGGCCGCGCACCGCGGGCCCCTCGCGACGCGTCGCGGATACCCACACGCCGCCCGCATCCGCCTCCTCCGGCACGCGCAGTCGACTCACGACGCCGAAGGCGCCACCCTCGCGAGGTCGGCGCTGGGCGCACACGAGAAAGCCACCGGGCTCGGGCAGCACGAGATCGTCCAGACCGTCGCCATCGAGGTCCATCACGCCGTCTTGCCAGACATGGACCATCGACGGATCCGGCACCTGCCACAGGAAGTCGCACTCCACGATGCGCTCGCCGCGGGCCTCGCCCGGAAGCGGCGCGAGCGCGAACGCGCCGCTGCCGTTGAAGAGGAGCACTTCCGCCCCGTTGCCGGCGAGCACATCGCCCGTCGCGAACGCGACCACATCCGGCGTGAGGTCGATCACTTTCGCGCGCGCGAAGGACCCCGGCACGCCGCGCCAGATCTCCAGCCGCCGCGCCGCAGACTTGCCGCGCGCACAGCAGGCCACGGCCACTTCCAGAGCCTTGTCGCCATCGAAGTCCGCGGCGAGCGCGGCGACAGGCTTCCAGTCGGCCTCCATCGCCAAGGTCGCGACGCGCGCGAACTCCGGCTTGCCCGCGGGCTTCGCACCTGCGGCCTGCAGCGTGAGCAGTGCCAGTACCAGCCCGTTCATGCGTCGATCGTCTCCAGACGGTCGGCATCGCCACCGGCAAAGCGGATCAGCCACAGGAGCGTGGTCTTCCAGACAGTCGATGTGCTCTCGTGCGAGATGAGGCCGAGGAGCAGCGAGAACGAAGTGCGCTCGCGCAGCTTCTCGTACGAGAACAGCAGCGGGATCGAGATGCGCTTGAGCTCGCGCTCGCGCGTGGACAGCGGTGCGCGCAGCGTGACGAGCGCGCCGTCGCGCACGACCTCGAGCTCGAGTGCGCCGTCAGCGGGCGCGTTGCGAATCGCGTCGACGAGCACCTGCGGGTGTGCGACCTCGCTCCCGCCCGCGGCGCGCACGAGGTCTCCGTAGCGCACGCCCGCAGCGCGCCAAGGGCTCTCGCTCGTCAGGCCGACCACGACTGCGCCTCCGCCCGTCCCGAGCGCGGCCGCGCGCGCCTCGACTTCGGTCGCGGTGCGCAACACGACGCCGACGCGCCGCTCTTCCCGAAAGCGCTCGGCGGCCACGCGCTCTGCCGGACGCACGCGCAGCACCGTCACCACGCGGAAGATGCTCTCGGTGCCCGCGCGATCGACCACCAGCGCGATCGCCGCGCCCGGCTCGCTCTCGAGCTCGATGCGCCGCCACTCGCTCGGCCAGTGCAGCGCGACCGTCGTCGCCGCGCGCGCCTCGAGCACGAGATCGCCGACCTCGAGTCCAGCCGCGTCCGCTGGCGAGTTTTCGACCACGGCGATGACCACGACTCCCTCAGGTTCCCCCCCCAGCGCGTCGAGCGACGAGCGCGAGTCGCCGACGACGAGCCCCGTGAACGAGCCCTTGGGCAGCGCGGCGCGCGCGGACTCGTCCTGCGGCTCCTGCATGAGTTCGAGCGGCTCCTCCATGCCCGCGAGCGGCGGCGGCGAATCCGGAATGTCGATGGAAGTACAGGCCGCGAGCGCGGCGATGAGCGAGAGTGCGAGAAGTTTCATGGGATGGAGCGGCGCACGAGAAGGGCGGCCGAGAGCACGCAGCACGCGAGCGCCCACAGAGCGGGCACGACCAAGTCCTGTGGCAGGAAGCCCGCGATCTGCGCGCCGTGCTCGAAGGTCGAGTTGCTGATGCCCTGCGCGCGATCGGCGAGGAAGTGCAGGAACGAGGTGTCGCCGAGCGGACTCGGCAAGTAGGCGGAGAGCAGACCGCCCTCGACGCCTGCTCCGCGCAGCGCGCCGCGCACGAGATCGAGCGTGAAGGCCAGACCGATCGTGAGTCCGAGCGCGGTCGCGGCGGCGCGCGCGAGCGTTCCGGCGAGGAGTCCGAGCGCGAGATATCCAGCGAGCGCGGCGAGCGGCACCAGCAACGCGCGCTGGAGATCCGGCTGCAGCTCGGTTGCGGCGACGAGCGGGAACTCAGCACCGTTCGGCAGGATCTCGACGAGGTCGCCGAAGCCGAAGAACGCCGCGGAGAGCCCGACCGCCGCGAGCACGAGCAACGCGTAGGACGCGACGAGCGCGACGCACCCCGCGAGCGCCTTGCCGAGCAGCACATCGAGACGCGTCTGCGGACGCAGCAGCACATTGCGCAGCGTGCCGCGAGCCAGCTCACCCGCCACCATCTGGCTCGCCACGCCCGCGAGCGCGAGCGCGAGCAGCGGCAAGCCGGCGCCAAGCGCACGCGCCGTGGTGCCAAACCCCGTGACGGCCGTCGCGCTCGCGAGCTCCCCCGCCGCAACACGCGCCGCCTCGGCCGCCGCGCGACTGCGTTCGAGCACCACCACTCCCGCAGCAGCGAGCGCCGGCAGCGCGAGCAAGGCCGGCACCGCTGGCCGCGCGCACAAGCGGGCGAGCTCGTAGCGCAATGTGCGCAACACCGGATGCGGAGCCGCGCGACGCTCCTTTGGCGTGGACACCGCGATCGGCGCGTCTTTCACCTGAGTCGGAACAAGAATCACCTCGCCGCGCGCGTAACGCAGGTAGATCTCTTCCAGCGACGGCGGGCGCGCTCCGAAGCGCGCGAGCTCGAGACCCGCGCCGATCACGGAACGCGCGACCTCGCCCGCGGGCAACCCTCCGAGCTCGAGTTCGAGTCCACCGTGCGCGAGCGGAGTCGCTGTCACGCCGCGCGCCGCGAGCAACGCGCTGGCGCGCGCATCGTCGTTCGTCGCGAGCTCGAAGCGCCCCTTGCCCGCCGCGAGCAACTGGCTCGTCTCGGCCTCGACCACGAGCTTGCCGCGGTGCATCACGCCCACGCGATTGCACAGGTCCGCGAGCTCGTGCAGCTGGTGGCTCGAGATCAGGATGCTCGAACCCTCCTCGCGCACGATGCGCCGCAGCATGGCGCGCATCTCCGCAATCCCCTGCGGATCGAGCCCGTTGGTCGGCTCGTCGAGCAGCACATACGCGGGCTTGCCGAGCAGCGCCTGCGCGATGCCAAGCCTCTGACGCATGCCCTGCGAGAAGGCCTGCACCGGCTTGCGTCCCGTGTGACCGAGGCCGACGAGCTCGAGCAGACGCGCAACCTCGCCGCGCGCGCTCTCGCGCGACAAGCCTTGCAAGCGCGCGAGCAGCGCGAGGTTCTCCGCGGCGTCGAGGCTCGGCTGAAAGCCCGGCATCTCGATCAGTCCGCCCATGCGCGCGCGCGCCTCGCGCGGATGCTCGTGCGCGTCGAAGCCGTCGACGATCACGCGCCCCGCATCGGGCCGCTGCAGCCCGAGCGCGATGCGCATCGCGGTCGTCTTGCCGGCACCGTTGTGGCCGATGAAACCGTAGCAGTCCCCCTGCCGCACATGGATCGACACCGTGTCGAGAGCGAGCTGCTCGCCGAAGCGTCGACTGATGGACACGAGCTCAAGCCCCATGACCGGATGCTATCGAAGCCGCGACTGCGCGAACAGCGAGCGAGCACGACTCGTCCTTGCGTCCTCGACAGCCGGTTTGCGCGCCGCGCGGACCGTGCATGCGACGCGCAGGGGATCTCTCTATACTCCTTGCCCTTCTGGAGGCCTCGTCTGGATCCTCCCAAACCCTCGACAAGCACTCGCGTGAACCTGCGCATCCTCCACATCGGCCTCGGACCCTTGGGCCTCCGCATCCAGTCCGACCTCCTGCGCCGCAACCTCGGCGCCACCGTGGCCGCCGTCGACCCTGCCCCTGGCATCGCCGGCAAGTTGCTCTCAGGACTCGTCCCGGGCGCGCCCGCCGTGCGCATTGCGGCGAGCCTCGATGAGCTGAGCGACTGGGAGAGCTACGATGTCGCGCTCGTCACCACGAGCTCGGACCTGCGCAAGTGCGCGCCGACCTTCGAGGCCCTGCTCGCGCGCGGCGTACCGGCCGTGTCGACCTGCGAGGAGCTGATCTACCCGTGGCTGCGCCATCGCCAACTCGCGGAGCGCCTCGACGCCTGCGCCAAGGCCGGCGGCGCGCAGCTGCTCGGCACCGGCGTGAATCCCGGCTTCCTGATGGACGCGTTGCCTGTGTTCGCGACCGCCGTGTGCAACGATGTGCGCTCGCTCAGCGTCGCACGCATCCAGGACGCGACTCCGCGCCGAGTGCCGTTCCAGAAGAAGATCGGTGCCGGTCTCGACCGCGCTGACTTCCAGAAGGGCATCGACGAAGGTTGGCTGCGCCATGTCGGGCTCGGAGAGTCCCTGCACTTCTGCGCGCAGTATCTCGGCTTCAAGGTCGCAAGCTGGAGCGAGACGATCGAGCCGGTGATCGCGACGCGCGAGCTCGAATGCAAGCTCGGCAAGATCGCGGTCGGTCAGTGCGCGGGAGTGCGGCAGGTCGCCGTCGGAATCGTCGACGGCAAGCCGCTCCTGCGCTACGAGTTCCAAGCCGCGATCGGTCAGGACGATCCCCACGACCGCGTGCTGCTCGAGAGCGATCCGCCGATCGACCTCGTCCTGCGCGGCGGCGTGCACGGCGACCTCGCGACCTCCGCGATCGCGCTCAACGCGCTGCACGCGATCGTCGCGGCGGCGCCCGGCCTGCACACGATGGCGACGGTGCCGATGCTCAGCTGCTCCGACGCGGGCGCGCGGCGCGGCTAGAGCTCCCAATGGCACGCCTGCCGATCGAATCGAGTCAGGGCACGACGGTCGTCCTCGACGGCCGCGAGTTCGACCACTTCGGCGGCTGTGGCTACCTCGGGCTCGCGCACCATCCGCGCGTCAAAGAGGCACTCACGGAAGGCGCTCGGTGCTACGGCGTGAGTGCGGGCGCCTCGCGCGAGACGACCGGCAACACGCGCGCGCACGAGGCCCTCGAAGCCGACCTCGCGCGCACGCTCGGCTGCCAAGCCGCGATCCTGCTGCCCGAAGGCTACACGGCGAACTTCGCGGCGGCCCAGTCGCTCGCGGAGGACCACGCCGTCGCGCTCGTCGACGAGCGCTCGCATCCGAGCCTGTTCGATGCCGCGCGCAACGCAGGACTCGAGCTGGTGAACATCGTGCACCGCGACAGCGACGCGCTGCGCCGCGCGCTCGCTTACTGCGGATCGCGCCGGGCCGTCGTCATGACCGACAGCGTGTTTCCCTCACGCGGCGAGCTCGCGCCGCTCGCCGAATGGGCCGAACTCGCGCGCGCGCACTCCGGTACGCTGCTCGTCGACGACTGCCATGGCACCGGCGTGATCGGAGCGAGCGGGCGCGGCGCGCTGGAGGAAGGCGCGATCGGCGGCGAGCAGGTGCTGCTCACCTCGACGCTCTCCAAGGCCCTCGGCTGCTACGGCGGCTTCGTCGCTGGAACGCGCGCGCAGGTCGAGCGCGTGCAGCGCCATTCGAATGTCTATGTCGGCAGCACTCCCATCCCACCGGCTCTCGCCGAGGCCGGTCGCGCCGCGCTGGAGATCGCCTTTGGCGACGGCGCGTGCGTCGCGCAGCTGCGCGCCAACATCGCCTTGCTCCGCGCCGGGCTCGAGCGACTCGGACTCGCGCGCGCAGGCGCGGAACTGCCCGTGTTCTCGTTCAGTCTCGAGAGCGCGGAGCGCATGCAGGCGCTCGAGCAGTCCCTGCGGGCCGGGGGTTTGCTCGCGCCCTGGATCCGCTATCCGGGCGGACCGCCCGCCGGCAACTTCCGCATCGTCGTGACAGCCGCGCACTCCCTCGCGCAGATCGAGCGCCTGCTCGACGCTCTCGGGCGCCACCTCCCCGGACCGCGATGAAGACGCGCCCGCTCTCCGACGCGCTGCTGCTCAAGCTGGCACGCGAGCACGGCACGCCGCTGTATGTGTACGACGGCGCGACGGTCGTCGCGCGCGCGCGCGAGTTGCTCGACCTGCGCGCGAGTTCCGGCCGCGGGTTCGATGTCGTGCGCTACGCGCAGAAGGCGAACCCGAGCCTCGCGCTGCTGCGTCTCCTGCGCTCGCAGGGCTGCCAAGTCGACGCAGTCTCGGGCGGCGAGCTGCGGCGCGCCCTCGCCGTCGGGTTCGACGCGCGCGATGTGCTGTTCTGCGCGGACCTGCTCGACCGCGACGCGCTCGACCTGCTCGCGCGCCAGCCCTTCCAGCTCAACGCAGGCTCGCCTTTCATGCTGGCGCAGTACGCGCGCGCCAACCCGCCGCGGCGCGACATCGTGCTGCGCGTGAACCCCGGCTTCGGTCACGGCCACGACCGCAAGGTCACCACCGGCGGCGAGCACTCCAAGCACGGCATCTGGCACGCGGACCTGCCCGCGGTCGCGCGCGAGGCCCGCACGCTCGGGCTCGAAGTCGCAGGCTTGCACGTGCACATCGGCTCGGGCTCGGACCTCGAGCACCTCTCGCGTGCCACGGAGGCGCTGGTCACGGCGGCTGCGCTGTTCGGCCCGACCCTGCGCTCGCTCTCCGCGGGTGGTGGGCTGCCGATTCCCTACCGCGCGGGAGAGCAGCGCTTCGATTGCCGGCCGCTCGTCGAGGCCTGGGACGGCGCCCGCGCACGCGTCGAGCGCGAGCTCGGCCGCTCGCTGCGGCTCGAACTCGAGCCCGGGCGCTTCCTCGTGGCGGAAGCCGGGCTTTTGCTCGCGGAAGCGCGCGGCTGGAAGCGTGTCGGCTCCGTCGACTACCTGTTCGTCGACGCGGGCTTCCACAACCTCGTGCGGCCCGCGATGTACGGTGCTCACCACGAGATCTCGGTCATCGGCCGCGACGGCGATCCGTGTGTCCCGCAGGCGGTCGCGGGACCGCTGTGCGAGAGCGCGGACGTTTTTACGCAAGCCAAAGATGGCACGCTCGAGCCGCGCTTCCTGCCCCGCGCGGTGCCCGGGGACATCGTTTGTTTCCACGATGCGGGCGCCTACGCCTCGGCCATGGCGAGCGGCTACAACTCGCAGTTGCTCGCGGCCGAAGTGCTGGTCCACAATAGGACGGCCCGACTGGTGCGAGCGCGCCAGACCCACGAGGCCCTGCTGCGACCCGAACTGGACCTCCTCGAATGAGCCTGCGAAGCATCGCCCTCGCGACCCTCCTGTGCGCCCTCCCGGCAGCGGCCCAGTCCACGGAGCCGGCCCCGGAGCGCATGAAGTCGCTGCTCGAGCAAGGCCGCGACCGCTGGCGCGCGGAAGCGCAGCTGGCCTCCGACACGAGTGTCGCCGCGGACCTGAAGGCGCGCGCGGAGCGGATGGACAAAGTGCTCGCGCAGGCGAGCGAGCTGCGCGTCGAGGTGCTCGCGGGAGAGATCGTCGAGCGCGACGGCAAGCCCGCGCTCCAGCCCCACCCCTGGCGCCTCGGCCTTGAGTACTTCTACCCCGCCAGCACGGTCAAGCTGCTCGGCGCCGTCGCGGCCCTCCAGCGCATGCGCGAGCTTCAGCAGAAGGGCGCGCCCGGCCTCAAGCTCGACACGCCGCTCGCCTTCTACGGATCGCGCCGCAGCGGAGCGATGCTCACGAACGATCCGGACAACCTCGGGGACGGCAAGCTCACTCTGCGCCACCTCGTGCGCGAGTCGCTGATCGTGTCCGACAACGAGAGCTTCAACCGCCTGTTCGAGTTCACCGGCCACGACCGGCTCAACGAGAGCATGTGGCGCGCGGGTCTCGCCTCCACGCGCATCTCGCACCGGCTCTCGGTGAAGATGAGCATCCAAGAGAATCGGCGCACTCCGACGATCGAGCTGCGCATGAGCGATGGCGTCGTGCGGCTCGGCGAAGAGACGGGCAAGCTCGAGCTCGCCAACCTCGAGGACCGCGAGGACGTGCTGATCGGCAAGGGCCGCATGGAAGGCGCCGAGCTGGTCCCGGGCCCGATGTCGTTCCTCGTCAAGAACCGCGTCACCCTGCGCGACCTGCAGGTGTGCCTCGCGCGCGTCGTGCGGCCGGAGATCCCGTTCGAGGGCGAGCCGTTCGACCTCGGCGACGAGGAGCGCGCGCTGCTGCTCGAGGCGCTCTCGCAGTATCCGGGCGACTCCGCCAACCCGCGCTGGGATCGCGCGAAGTATCCCGACGACTATGTCAAGTTCTTCCTGCCGGGCGTGATGCGCGTGATTTCCAAGGAGCACGTGCGGATCTACAACAAGGTCGGGCTCGCCTACGGCTTCGTGACCGACACCGCCTACATCGTCGACACTCGCACCCAGCGCGGCTTCTTCCTCGCCGCCACGATCTACGCCAACTCCGACGGCATCCTCGACGACGACAAGTACGACTACGACTCGTTCGCCTTCCCGTGGTTCGCGGACTTGGGCGAGCTGTGCGCGCGCGAGTTCCTCGCCGCGAAGTGAGCGCGTGAAGTCGGTCTACTCGCTCGCGGGTCTCGCGCTGCTCCTCGCGGGCGGCGCGGCGCTGTGGCTCGCGCTTCCCGCTGACGAGTCAGCGGGCGAAGCCGCGGCCGTTCCGCAGTCCGCCGCGCCCTCCGCGGAACCCGCGGCCGAGTCGGCGCCCGTGGAGCGAGCACAGGTCGAAGCCCTGTCCGCGCTGACGGCCGAGGACTCGCGTCGGACGGCCGAGATCCCGCGCAGAGAACGACCTCGGCCCGTCGAGCCGGCGACCGGCGCGCTCGAGCTCGAAGTCGCGTGGACCAGCGCGTCGCGCGTCGCCGCCGGCATCCCGCTCGGCGTGTTCGCGCTCGAGAGCAGCCAGCCCCGTGTCCTGCGTGCGGAAGTCGCGACGACCGGCGACGGACGCGCGCGCTTCGACGCGCTGCCGCCCGGCCGCGTGCGCATCGAGAGCGGCCTCGGCGCGCATCTCGAGACCACCGTGGTCTCCGGCGAGACGCGCACCGAGCGCCTCCTGCTCGACGATGGCTACGCTCTCGCGGGCCGCACCGTCGACGCCGCGGGCCGCGTCGTGTCCAACGCCACGCTGTGGATGCTGCGACCGGGGAGTCGCGACTCGCTGCGCGTCGGCGAGTCCGACTCGCACGGAAACTTCCGGCTGCCCGGTGTGGTCGCGGGTCAGCGCCTGTTCGCGCGCTCGTTCGAAAACTCGCCCTCGGTTCCTGTGACGCTCGGCGGCCCGGAGAACGCGCGCATCGAGCTGCGCCTCTCACTCGGCGCGGCTGGGGCGACGGTGATCGGACAGGTGCTCGACAGCGACGAGGAGCCGCTCGTCGGCGCCGCTGTCGCGCTCGAATCCACGGGGCTCGTCGGAGGAGAGCCGCCTCCGCGCGCGCTCGGCATCACCGACAGCGAAGGCCGCTTCCGGCTCGTCGGCTGCGAAGCGGGAACATCACGCTTGCTCGTCCTGCACGAGGACTGCGTGCCGCTCGATCAGTCCGTCACGGCGCTGCCCCGCCAACTCAACGAGTTCATCCTGCGTCTGACCTCGGGCACGCTCGTCGCAGGCACCGTGTACGGAAACGATGGCAAGCCGGCAGCCAATGTTCCGCTGCGCCTCAGCTCGACGCACGCTTGGCTGGCGCGCGAGGCGCGCTCGGATGCGCAGGGTCGCTATGTGTTGCGGGGAGTGCCGCCGGGAAAGGCCTCCATCACCGTCGGATCCGCAACGCAGGTCGTCGAGATCCCGCGCAACAGCGCCTTCACCTGGAATCCGCGCCTGCGCGCAGCGAGCGGCGGCTAGCGCGCCGTGCTCTCGAGCAACGCGCGAAAACCGCTCGCGGCCGCATCGACCGTGGCACGCGGTCCAACGAGACGCACATAGTAGGGACCGAACTCGCTCTCGATCACCGCTCCGAGCAGCTTCCAGTCGGGCTCGTTCCAGCGCTCGGGCGACCCGGGCGCGCGCTCGGCGACACAGGTGCCCTCGAGGTCGGCTTCGGTGACCGCGCGTCCGCCGATCGTGCGGCTCGTGAGCTTGAGCCGCTCGCGCGAGCTCGCGCCGTCGGGCTGCGTGAACTGCTGCGACCAGCGCGTGAGCTGCGCCTCGAGCGGCCCCATGCCGACCGCGCCGCGCCACAGCACCGTGAGCTCCGCATCCTGCAGATCGCCGAGCGCGCGCGGGACTCGCGCCTGCAGCTTGCGCAGCGGGACTGCGGGTGTTTCGGCGAGCCAGCCCTCGGGCAGGGTGAACGCGAGCTCGCTCGCCGCAGGCGCGGGCCGCGGCTCGCCCTTGGGCTTCGCCGACGATGCGCTCGCGGACTCCTCGACAACGCTGCGAGCGGGCTCGGCCCCGTCGACGGGGCGCGCGACTTCCAGTTCCTCGCTCGAGGAAGCGCTGTCGTCGCCGCCGCAAGAAGCGAGCGCGAGCGCCGCGAGCAGCGCGAGAGCGCGCTTCACGCGACCTCCAGCCGCTGGCGTGCGAGCAACCAGCCGAAGCTGAACGCGAACACGAGTCCGAGCGGCGCGAACCACGGCCACGCGACCGTCCATCCGCGCGAGTTCATCCAGAGGACCGCAGCGCAGCCCGCGAGAAGCGCAGCGAGCCGCAGCGCACGCTGCACCAGCGGCTCCGCGTCGCGCAATCGCACGAGCAGCCACGCCAGGAGCAGCGCACCACAGCCGATGCGCAGCGCAGGCAGCGTCCACGCGCCGTGCCACGCGATCGCGACCACCGCGAACACGCTGAGCGGCGCGGCGAACAGGAGTCCGCTCGCATCGATGCGCCGCCCGAGGAAGAACGCGAGCGCGAAGGTCGCGAGCACCGCGCCCTGCGTGTAGGTCGGCATCGACAGCGCGAGGTTGAGCACATCCTTGAAGCGCTCGTCGCGCTGGATCAACTCGCAGAAGGCCGCGATCACGCACAAGAGCGCGCCAAAGCCGAGCACGAGCAGCTTGGATGTCCGCACCGCGCGCCGCTCCTCTTTCTCGGTGCGCTGCCCGTTGTCCTTCAGCACGAAGGCGCTCATCACGGTCTGCGACAGAGCCGCGAGGATCGAGTCGAGGCTCGAGATCGCCGCCGCAAAGGCGCCCGCGATGATCAGGCCGCGCATCCCGGCCGGCATGACCTCGACGATGAAGATCGGGAAGATGCGATCGTTCTTCTGGGCGTAAAGCTCGGCCGCGGCGCTCTGCAGCGGATGCTGCTGGTAGTAGGCGTAGAGCGCGATGCCGACCAGCGCGACCGCGACTGCGACCAGCATCGAGCCGTAGCTCGCCAGCATGGCCTTCCGCGCGTCGCGGGCGTCACGGCAGCAGAATACGCGCTGCGCCATCAGCTGGTCCGTGCCGAACGCGCCCACGCCGACGACCGTGTTGGCGATGAGCGCCGCCCAGATGGTGTACGGGCGCTCGAAGGTCGCCTCGAGGTCGAAGAAGCGGAACTTGCCCGCTTCCTCGCCGAGCCGCACGACCTCGCCCACGCCGCCTTCGATGTTGGACACCGCCGCGACGAACGCGAACACGATCGCCGCGAGGAAGATCAGGAACAGCACCGCATCGGTCCAGATGACCGTCGCCATCCCGCCGAGCCATGTCCAAGCGATCGCGACGACGCCGATCGCGGCGATCGCCGCCCACAGGCCGGGGATGCCCGTCGCGCGCTCGAACGCCGCGAGCTCGTCGTGGAGCACGACCTGCAGCACGATGCCGGTGAGGTACACGCGCGCTGCCTGCCCGAGCACGCCGCCGATCGAGAACAGGATCGTCGTCAGCGTGCGCGCGGGCCTCCCCAGCGCGTTGCCCATGTAGTCGTAGGGGCTGTAAATCTCGCGCTCGTAGTACTTCGGGATCAGCCACAGGGCGACGATGCAGCGCGCGAGCAGGAGCCCGATCAGGCCGAGCTGCAGGTAGGTGATGTTGCCGCCCGCGTTGAACACCGTCGCCGGCAGGCTGATCAGCGTCACCGCGCTGATCTCCGTCGCGATGATCGAAGCCGACACCGCGTACCAAGGCAGCTTGCGTCCGCCGAGGAAGAACTCGCGGATCGTCGCGGGCTTCCCGGCCGACAGGGTCCCGATCCAGTGCGTCAGCGCGAACAGGCCGACGAGCACGGTCCAGTCGAGCCAGTTGAACCCGCCGTTGAGCGTCGCCTGCGGGCTAGTCACGCCCACCCCACTGGGAGAGCGCCTCGACCGCGGCGCCGATCGCCGCCGGATGCGCGAGGCGCGAGAGCTGCACGAACTCGCGCCGCTGCATGCCGCGCCCGCCGTCGGGCGGATAGAGCGCGTCGAGTCCCGTGCGGCGCAGGCCCTCGTCGAGCCGCGCCTCGAACGCGCGCCGCAGCGAGCCCTGCGTGCGCGCATCCGCGAGCATGCGTCCGAGCTGCGCGCCGACGAGCACGCGCTCGAGCCGGATCGGGCCGGCGTGTCCGCTCTCGGGCCGTCCGCCGGACTGCAGCGCCACCAGCCGGTGGGACACGAGTTGGCCGAGCGCCTCGCCGGCCTGCTCGAGCAGCTCTCTCGCGCGCGGGTCGCGCTGCACGCGATCCTCGGGGAACCGCCCCGGTTCGAGCGGCAGCCCGAGCCCCGTGATGTCGGCCCAGCGCCGGTTGATGCCGCAAGCGGACACCCAGCTCTCCAGCCCAGCTCCATCCCACTCCATGCGCCAGCCGCGCGGAAACCAATCCTCGACCTCCGCGAGACGGACGAGCTCGCCGCGCAGACACAGCGCCTCCGCGATCCCAGTGCCTCCGCCGATGTAGTACGCGTCGCGCACGCCGCGCAGGCCGCCGTCGTCCGCGTGCGCCTCGCCGACGCCCGCGCACCAGCCGTCGCTCTGTAGACCGAGCAGCTCGCCATCGAGCTCGAGACCCTCCGAGCGCAGGAGCTGCTCGAGCTGGCTCAGGAACTCCGGCACGCGCGGACCGTTGAGCGCAAAGTCGATGCCGCGCGCATCTGCGGTCTTGCGGCCGGGAAACGCGATGCCGAGCAGCACGCGTGCCGCCCCGCGCTCGTGCGCGAGCTCGAGCACGCAGCGCGCCGTCGACTCGACCCACGCCCAGCCCTGCTCGCGCTCCGCCGGACTGATCGGTCCGAGCGTGTCCGCACTCCCAAGTCCGCGCTCCGCGGGCGTCTCGAACCCCGCCACCTGCCGATGCGCCCGCGAACGCTCGCCGCCGCTCGTTCGCACGCGCAGAGTGCCGCCGGGCGCGGGTTCGACCTCGACATGCACTGCGCGCACATGCGTCGCGCCGCCGTCGACACCGACGAGCTGCGTCGAGAGCGGAAGCCGTCGCTGGGGTGCAAGCCTCATGGCACCGGCGCAGGATGGCACTCCGCTCGCGCGGTTGCAAAGGCCCGTGGAGACACATCGCCCTCGCATCCGCTCGTGCGAATGCGAGGGCGAATGCGAGGGCGAATGCGAGGGCGAGCGCCTCTGCGCGCGTGGTGCGTCTAGCGCCTCGTCGCGCCCGTGTAGATCTGGCGCGGACGTCCGATCTTGAACTCGGGGTCGCGCCGCGACTCGAGCCACTGGGCGACCCAACCCGGCATGCGGCCGAGCGCGAACATCACCGTGAACATGTTGGTCGGGATGCCCATCGCCTTGTAGATGACACCCGAATAGAAGTCGACATTGGGGTAGAGCTTGCGCTTGACGAAGTACTCGTCGGACAGCGCGATCTCCTCGAGTCTGCGCGCGATGTCGAAGAGCTGCGCCGAGGGGCTGCCGGCGGGGACCTTGGCGAGGATCTCGCCGCAGTACTTCTTCAGGATCGTCGCGCGCGGGTCGTAGCTCTTGTACACGCGGTGACCGAAGCCCATCAGGCGCGTGGTGTCATTCTTGTCCTTGGCGCGCGCCACGAAACGCTCGGCGTTGCCGTCGTTCTTCGCGATCCACTGGAGCATCTCGATCACCTTCTGGTTGGCGCCGCCGTGGAGCGGTCCCCACAGCGCGCTGATGCCGGAGCTGACCGAGGCAAACAGGTTGGCCTGACTCGAGCCGACCATGCGCACGGTCGAGGTCGAGCAGTTCTGCTCGTGGTCCGCGTGCAGGATCAGCAACAGTTCGAGCGCCCTGGCGTACAGCGGATCGACTTCGTACGTCTCGCACGGCGTCGCGAACATCATGCGCAGGAAGTTCGAACAGTAGTCGAGGTCGTTCTTCGGATAGACAAACGGCTGCCCGATGTAGTGCTTGTAGGAGTACGCCGCGATCGTCGGCATCTTCGCCAGCAGGCGGATCACGGTCTTGTGGATCGTGTCATCGCTCTCGGGCTCCTGATAGAAGGTCGCCATCGCGGCCACGGCCGCGGCGCACACCGGCATCGGATGCGCGTCCTTTGGGAAGGCGTTGAAGAAGCGCGCGAAGTTCTCGTGCAGCAGCGTGTGGTGCACGATCTCGTCGGAGAACGACTCGAGTTCGGCCTTGGTCGGCAGCTCGCCATGCAGCAAGAGCCACGCGACCTCTAGGAAGCTCGAGCGCTCCGCGAGGTCCTCGATCGGATAGCCGCGGTAGCGCAGGATGCCCTGCTCGCCATCGATGAAGGTGATCGCGCTCTTGCAGGCGCCCGTGTTGGCGTAGCCCGGATCGAAGGTGACGAGGCCGGTCTGGGCGCGCAGGTTGCGAATGTCGATCGCGACCTCGCCCTCCGTGCCCTCGATCAAGGGCAGCGGCACGGTCTTGCCATTGTAGGTGAGCGGAATCGAAGTCGTGGCGGTGACCGTGGGCTCGGAGGACATGGGAACGCTGCGTCGTCGGGGAGTCTAGGCGTGCAGTCTGAAGGCGAGCGAGTGTAGCGAGCCCCACCCGCCCCGCTCCACAGGCGAAGGGCAAACAACGCCTCAACTTCGGGACGAAAGTCCTTCCGATCGCGGTGCCCTTGGCCCCCGCCACCCCCGCGCCTCTAGAATCTCTCGCCGGTTTCTCGAAGAAGCCCGACCCCATGGCCCGTACTCAAAGAGTCGTCGCGGTGCTCCCGGCGTACAACCTCGAACAGGGGATCGCCGAGATCGTCCGCCGCACCCTGCCTTTCGTCGACCATGTCGTCGTCACCGCCGACGCCTCCAAGGACGGCACCGCCGCCGCCGCCCGCGCCGCCGGGGCCACGGTCCCCGAGCCCGAGATGACGCGCGGCAAAGGCTACGCGTTGATCAAGGGTGTCGAAGCCTCGCGGCAGTTCCAGCCCGACATCGTGATCGTGATGGACTCCGACGGCCAGCACCTGCCGGAGGAGATCCCGGTGCTCATCAAGCCCTTCGAGGAAGGTCCGCTCGACATGGTCGTCGGTAGCCGCATGCTCGGCACCCTGCGCACCTCGACGATCAACAAGTTCGGCAACTTTGGCCTGAAGTGCATCTCGTTCGCGGTCACATGGCGCTGGCTCACGGACACCGAGTCGGGCTTCCGCGCCTTCAAGGCCGAGCGCCTCTACACGCTCAAGCTCTCCTCGCGCGGCTACGAGATCGAGAGCGAGCTCCTGCTGCGCGCCCTGCACGCCGGGTTCAAGTACAAGGAGGTCCCGATCCACGTGCCGTTCGCCGTCCCCGGCGTGACGGTCTGGGATGGCCTCAAGGTTGGCTGGTACAAGGTCAAGAACGGGCTCAAGCTCCGCTTCGGGATGGACTTCTAGCGATGGACTTCGCAGCGATCGAGATCCGCGCCCGCGCCGCCAAGGCCGCCGGAAAGCAAGTCGTGCTCGTGCTGGGCTTGGGCTTCGTCGGCACGGCCGTCGCCGGCAACCTCGCGCGCGCGGACGGCGCGCGCGGACGCCTGTACTTCGTGATCGGCCTCGACCGCGACGACGAGCCCGGCCGCGCCAAGGTCGCGCGCCTCGACCAGGGCAGCTCCCCCACCTACGCCAACGACCCCAGCCTCGAGCGCGTGATCCACGAGGCCTGCACGGTCTCGCGCAACCTCGTCGGCTCCAACGACCCGCGCTCGATCGGTCTCGCCGACATCGTGGTCTCGTGCATCAACCTCGATGTGCAGCGCGAGGCGGGACAGGTCGACCAGCTCACGGTTCCGACCGAGGGCTACGCCGCCGCCATGCGCATGGTGGGCGCGCACATGCGCCCCGGCACGCTGGTCACGGTCGAGAGCACGCTGCCGATCGGCCTGTGCGACCGCATGCTGTATCCCGCGCTGTGCGAAGGCCAGCGCAAGCAAGGCGTCGATGTCGCGGCGCAGCCGCCCAAGCTCGCCTACTGCTACGAGCGCGTGATGCCGGGGCCCGATTACCTCGACAGCGTCAACAACTTCTGGCGCGCCTACGCCGGCATCGACGCCGCGAGCGCCGACGCCGCGCGCGACTTCCTCTCGCAGTATGTCAATGTCGAGAAGTTCCCGCTCTGGCGCCACAAGTCGACGCGCGCGGCCGAGATGGCCAAGCTGCTCGAGAACAGCTACCGCGCGACCAACATCGCGTTCATCGAGGAGTGGGCCAAGCTCGCCGAAGGCGCGGGCGTGGACCTGTTCGACATCGTGAAGTCCGTGCGCATGCGCAAGGGCACGCACGACAACATGATGCTGCCGGGCCTCGGCGTCGGCGGCTACTGCCTCACGAAGGACGCGCTGCTCGCGCGCTACGGCGCGGAGAAGCTGCTCGGACTCCAAGTCGCGATGCCGTTCTCGCGCAGTGCGATCCTGACCAACGAGGCGATGCCGATGCGCGCCGTGCGCTGGATCGAGGAGCACTTCCACGGCGCGCTCGCCGGCCGCAAGGTCGCGCTCGTCGGCGTCACCTACCGCCCGGGCGTGAACGACACGCGCAGCACGCCGAGCGAGATCGTCGGCCGCGCCCTGATGGCCAAGGGCTGCAAGGTCGCGGCCTACGACCCGCTGGTCACACACTGGGACGAGTGCCCGGAGATCGAGGTTTCGCAGGACGCGCAGCCGCTCGTGCGCGGCGCCGATGCAGTGATCATCTGCCTGCCCGACCCGCTCTACCGGCCGTTCCTCGCCGAGCTGCTCAAGAAGGAGCTCGCGAGCGGCACGATCGTCGTCGATCCCTGGAACATGATCGTCGACGCCTGCGCGGCGGACTTCGCGCGGCGCGACATCGCGCTCAAGGTCTACGGACGCGGCGACTACGAGCGCGGCGGCGCGCGCTAGCGCAAGGACCCCAACCGATGCGACACCTCGTCACCGGCGGCGCTGGAGTGATCGGCTTCGAGCTCGTGCGCCAGCTGCTCGAGCAGGGCGACACGGTCACGACCGTCGACATCGGCAAGAAGGGCGGCCTCGCCGATCTCGAGGCGCTCGCCGCGCGCCACCCCGGCCGACTCGAGCTGCGCCGCGGCGACTTCGCGCAGGATCGCGCGCTGCTGCGCGGCAACTTCGACGCGTTCTTCCACTTCGCCGCGATCGTCGGCGTGCAGTACGTCACCGACCATCCCTACGAGACGATGGCGGTCAACATGCGCACCACGCTCAACGCGCTCGACGCCGCGCTCGAATCGGGCTGCCGCACATTCTTCTTCGCCTCGTCCAGCGAGAACTACGCCGCGAGCGTCGACCGCGGCCTCGCGCCGATCCCGACTCCGGAGGATGTCCTGCTCGCGATCGACGACATCGCGCTGCCGCGCTGGTCCTACGCAGCGAGCAAGATCGCCGGCGAGAGCGCCGTCTTCGGCGCCGCGAAGCTCGGGAAGTTCACGCCGATCGTCGTGCGCTTCCACAATGTCTACGGGCCGCGCATGGGCCCCACCCATGTGATCCCCGAGTTCCTCGCGCGCGCCCGCGCCAAGGTCGACCCCTTCCCGGTCTTCGGCGCCGACCAGACCCGCTCCTTCCTGCACGTCGACGACGCCGCCCGCGCCCTGCGCGCCGTGCTCGGCGCCGCCCTCGAAGGCAAGGGCGGCCTGTACAACATCGGCTCCGACCGCGAAACCCAGATCGCCGAGCTCGCCCAGCTCGTCTTCGATGTCGCTGGCTTCCACCCCACGCTCGACGCTCGCCCCGCGCCCCCCGGCTCCGTCCGCCGCCGCGTCCCCGACACGCGCAAGCTGCGCGCCCTCGGCTTCGCGCCGCAGCGCGAGCTGCGCGAAGGCATCGCCGAGTGCTGGAAGGCGAGCGCGAGCGCGAAGTAGACCGCGCCCACACTCCGCGAGAGCGGGCCGAGGCAGGCAAGCGATCGAGCGCAGCGCTCGAACTACTTGGCCGACCTTCTCTTGCAGCGCGGCGAAGGTGTCGGCGAGGCGCTGCTGCAAAGCGTCGTCCACGACCGCGGTCGGCGCGGGCGCCGCACCCTCGCCGCGCCCGCCGTTGTGCTCGATCCAGCGCGCCACGGCACACTCGATCGGATCAGCTCCGGCTTCGATCCGCGTCGGGCCGGCCGAGAGTCCGGCCTCGAGCGCCTGAGACCGGCTCGCCACCCTCGACTCCAGCGCCGCGGCGCACCTCCACCTCGCGCTCGACGCCGACCGCCTCCGGCCGAAGTCATCCGCTGGGAGTTCCTATCCGCGACCGAGCCTCCGCGACCCGCGCCGACTCGCCCGCACGAACAGCTCGAGCCTAGCCTGCGTCGCGCATCCCTTGCGGCACTGCTCCTGAAAACTGGACGACCCCGACATCGCCCGCGAGTGCCAGGCGCTGCGTCGCGATGGGTGCACGGGACTCACGACCGCAAAGGCGATCGAGCTCGCTCGAGCCCGGCCGAGCGGCGCGCCCCTCCCCCTGAGTGCGAGCAAGGCGGGACACCCCCGCCCGCCGGGGGAGCTCCTTACCGCCGGGATTTTTTTGCGGATTTTGCGACGGAACGGGCGTGACTCGACGCCCTAGATGGTTGTGAAGCGAAGCGCCATCCATGCGGCGGAGCGGCCAGGGGCTCGCAGGGGCTTTCCGGCTGCTCGGCAGGAGCAGGGCGGGCAGTGTTACCCTAACCACTCGTCGATGAGCCAAACCTCCGAGTTCCTGGACATGCTGGAAAGAGCGAGGGCGGGCGACAGACAGGTGCTTGAAGAGTTCGCGCAGCGCTTCTACCCGGTCGTGCAAAGGCTCGTGCACCAGCGACTCGCCGTGGACCTGCGGCGCAGCCAGCCTTGGCTCTCGGCCCGCTTCAGCACGGGGGATGTCGTGCACTCCGTATTCGAAAGCGTGTTGTGGGACCTCGAGGCCTTCGGCGGTCAGAACGAACAGGCCTTCGTCGGGTACCTTGCCACCCTCGTCCGCAACCGGGTGCTCGATGCGCTGCGGTTCCATCAGGCCGCGCAGCGCGACGGTCGCAAGAGCCTGCCCATCACGGGCAATTTCGACCTCGCGGGCCTCGAGGCGGATCCGGCTGAGCTCGCAGTAGCTGCAGAGGATTCGGCGCGGCTGATCGCGGCGATCGCAAAGTTCGAACCGCGCGTCCGGCACCTCCTGCGCGCGCGCATCGAGGGGCTGGCGTCGTTCCGCGAACTCGCGGAGCAGCTCGGTTATGGCTCGGAATCCTCCGCGCGGCGCGCGTTCTTCGAGGCGCAGGCGCACCTGACGCTCGAGCTGGGAGACTCCGAATGAACGCCGAGCGATCGCGGCGCACGGGCTCGCGCCGGGATGAGCTCGCGGGTCTCGTCGCCACCGCACTCGCGCTGCGCGAGGAAGGTCGCGCGGACTGGCTCGAGGCCGCCTGCAAGGATCATCCCGAAGATCTCGCCCGCGTCCGCTCGGCTGTCGAACGCTCTGCTTCGATACCCGGATTGGTCGCACATGCCGCAGGGCACGACGGGCTGCCGGGCAACTGCCTCGGTGATCGCTTCCATATCCTCGAACGCATCGGCGCCGGTGCAATGGGGGTCGTTTACCTCGCCGAGGACCTCGAGCTCGGCCGCAAGGTAGCCTGCAAGATCGTCCACCACGGACTGATGGCACCCGAGCTCGCGCTGCAGCGATTCGAGCGCGAGGCGCAGGCAATGGCTGCCGTGCAGCATCCCGCGGTGGTCACGCTCTTCGATCGCGGGCGCACCGCTGAAGAGCAGGTCTACATCGTGATGGAGCGAATCGACGGCCCGTCGCTGTCGGTCGTCCTCGACACCGCCGTCTCGCTCACGCCGAGCCCATCGGGCGACGACGCAGCATGGATCGAATCGACGCTGGGCGTCGCTCGCCGCGGCGAGTCGAGTTACTTGCGCACGGTCGTGCGTTGGACCGCGGACCTCGCGGCCGGGCTCGAGGCGGTGCACCGCGCGGGCGTGCTGCACCGCGATATCAAGCCCTCGAACATCCTCGTGCGTCGCGACGGACATCCGGTTCTGCTCGACTTCGGCGTGGCACTGCTCGACGACCAGAACTCGGCGACTCGTTCGGCCACAAGCCTCGGCACGCCCGCGTACATGCCGCCGGAAGCACTCGAGCGGAAGGCGCGCCGCACGGCCGCGAGCGATGTTTACAGCCTGGCAGCGACGCTTTACCACCTGCTCACGCTGCACGCGCCCTACGAAGGGTCGCCGACGCAGATCCTCGCGCAGCTCGCGACGCGGGAACCGCGCCCGGCAGCGCAGCTGCGTCCGGGCCTGCCGCGCGACCTGCAAGCGATTCTCGACAAGGGCATGGCCCGCGATCCTGCGCGCCGCTACGCGACGGCCGCCGAGTTGGAGGCGGATCTACGCGCGTTCCTCGAGTTCAGGCCGATCTCTGCACGCCCGATCACTTCGGCGGAACGGTTGTGGCGGCGTCTCTCGCGCTCGCTCGCCGCGCGGGGTGCGCTGGCCGCCATCGCGACGCTCGCGCTCGCCCTCGGTGCCCGCGAGATTCGCATACGCCAGCTCGAAGCCCGCCAGGCCGAGCATGCCCAGATCGCGCAGCATTTCCCGCCGAACTTCACCGTCGTCGGCGTCGCCAACCGCGTCTACCGTCTCGAAGCTGACCGCATCGCGCTCGAAAAGCTGCTCGACGCAGCCGCCGCGGTTGCCGTCGAGCCGCTGCCGACCTTCCTGCTGCGCGCCTCCTTCCGTCAGGATCACGGCGACGGCGATGGCGCAGCCGCGGACATGGCGGAGGTTGCCGCATTCGTCGACTCGTCGTTCGCGAGTGAGCTCGCGGCGCGTTACTCGAGGGCCGAGGCCCGCTCGGGCGGTTTCGCGATGCTCGACCTCTCCGGGCTGCCCGAGGCGACCTCAGCCCTCGATCGTTACCTGCTCGGGTATCACCTGCTCCGAGAGGGGCGACGCGCCGAGGCGCTGCAGTTGTTCGCGGAGGCAGAAGTCCGCTCGATCCCGCACGCGGAAGAGCTGCTGCTCGCCTTCTCCGGTTTCGCCGGGCTGGAGGGCGCCGAACTCGAGCAGGTCGCGTTGCAGCGCTTTGCCGACCTCGTGCGCCTCGAGAGCCGACTCGGCGCTCCGACGGCCTCCACATCGAACATCGCTTGCCAACTGCTGCTAGCGCAGGGACGCTACGACGATGCGCTTCGTTCCGGCTCCCAGAGCGTCGCCTTGGCTCCGCGCGCGCATGTGCCGCGCATCAACGCATCCCTTGCGGCGTTTTCGTTGGGTCGACTTGACGAGGCACGCGACTACCTGACCGTCGCCACCAAGCTGCGTCCCAACTACGCGCATCTGTTCGAGAATCTGGTCTGGATCGAGATCGCTGCGCGTCGCTTCGAAGCGGCTGGCGAACTCATCGAAACGGCGGCAACAGGGCTCGTTCCCGAGGATGCCGGCTGGCGTTCCTATTGGCTAGGCCTCGTCGCTGCCTACAACGCGCTCGATGCGGCGGACGCTGCGCTGCGCGCACCCCTCGTCGAGAAGTCCTTGGAGCACTTCGCCGCTGTCGAGGGGCGAGTCACCGACAAAGAAGGGTGGGCGACGGATGCCGCCTACCGGATCGCGCTGTCGCTCAATGAGGAGAACGCGGGCGAGCTGTTCCATGCTCTGGCGGATGTGCTCGCGGATTCGCCTGAGAACTGGTGGCGACAGGAACTGCTCTTGCGCCACATGCCCGCCGAACTCGACGCCACCCAGACCGAGACTGTCCGCCGTATCCTGCGATCCTTCGATCCGCGCGGACGCAAGGCATCCAAATGACCCGAGCCACAGAGAACGCATCGCGCCCTGCGGCACCTAGACTCACAACCCTCGTCACCAAGGGCGCTGCCATGAAACTGAAGACCTTCCACAGCCCCCGCCTGCTCGCCACCCTTTCGCTGGCACTCCCGGTCACTGCACAAGGCACTCCCGGCACGCCCATCCCGCCCCAGAGGGCTCAAGGATTGTTCACCAACCTCGCCGTCGGCATGACCGTCGAGGAGACCCCGGAGGTCTCGTACCTCTGGATCCGTGCACCCGGCGCGAACTCCGGCGTTCCGCTCGAGTGGAACTCGGCCACATTCGGAATCGCGACCGCCGCTCACCCTGACTTCTCGATCGCTCAGCTGACTCGATGGGCGCCTCCGGCAGTGCCAAGGGGAAACCCATTTGGCGGGATTTCCACGGGCGGAGACATCATGCCGACCGTTGATGCCTCCGGCCGCATGGTCATGAGCCCAGGCCTGTGGTGCATGGTCTCCGTCGTGCTCGACTCGGCGGCTTTGGGGATGCCGGGCAGTCTGCTCAAGAGCCGCGTATCGCTGGGCATCAACCCTGCGACGGAGATCATGTCCTACTATGCGGAAGGCAGCTCCGGTATCCACCCGAGATTCTTGGACACCGTTCGGATCGAGTACACCGACGCGCAGCTTTACCTGCAGCAAGCGGCGCCGCAAGCTTCACAGGCCCGCGAGATTGTCAACCATGACTTCGCGATGGGCGTCAACGCGTCGAACTCCACCGGAGCGCCCGATCCGATGTTCCCGGTTCGCGATCAGTTCTACTTCACTCTCACCCAGCCCTTTGTCACATCGCTGACAGCGCTCAATGTGTCCCTCGGAGGGCACGAGCCGTGCGCCTCCCATGTCTATCGGCTGCAGTGGAACGGCATGACACTCGAGTGGGACGGACCGACCATCGCGTTCCACCACGACGATCTCTTCCCCAACCGCCAAATGGGGACCGTCGAGATCGACGCGCTCTCGGTCTTCGCGCCCTCTTCCGGCCCAAGTCGCGTGGTCTTCTCCCTCACGCCTGAGTCCGACGATACGCAACAGCCGTTCGATCAGCTCCTCGTGTACCAAACCGGCCCCTCCCAGGCCCCCATTTGCAACACAACCGCGTTGAAGGCCCCGGGCGGAATGCCGATCACGCAGAAGATGGGACTGAAGCCGCGCACGCCAACGGGGACGCCGGACAATGTGAAGAGTGCCTGCATCGGGGATCCGCACGACCTGTCGGCGACATCGCGCCGGATGGGGATTGCTACGGACGGCCTGCGGCAGGGCAAGGGAGACTTCGGCTTCACGGCGGTACGCCACTCTCAGCCGAATTCCGCGCTGGACGAGCTCCATGTCCAATTCAACGGCTTCGACCTCGAGAACCACATGCTCGGCTTCATTCAGCTGCAGCTGGAAGGGCCCGTCAACACCAACTCCGCGCCCGTTCCGATATTGCCTTGGATCCAGATCGACCCTGTGTCATTGACGCGCAACGCGCTCGACCTCCCCCCGCTCCCCGTGACGCGCACCAGCACATCCGCGCTGCGCTTCAGCGCGCTGTTGTGGGGAGTCAACCCTGACGACTTGGGGGGAGTCAATCTGCTGCGCGAGAGCTGGGTACTGACCGTGTTCCTGTGATCCATCGGCCCTTCAACGCGCGGTGCCGTTGACCTGCGCAGCGCCTTGGTTGCCCATGGACGGGAATGCGCCCACCGCGGCTAGCCCACCTCTGGCCGTCGACGCCGACCGCCTCCGGCGGAAGTCGTCCGCTTGGAGTTCCTATCCGCGACCGAGCCATGCGCGAACTCCCGGATGGCGGCGCGGAATCCGCTCCGCGAGTGCGGCTCCTCCTGATCGGAGCTCTGGCGCCGCTCGCGTGCCTCCCCAAAGGGGCGGCGCTGCTCGCCGAGAGTCCGCTGTCCGTCGGCCTGGCCCCCCGGCGCGACGCGCGAGACCGTCGAAGTTCTCGACCTCGGCCGTGACTTGGCTGATCAGGCGCACGATCGGCTCCAGCGCGGGTGCGAGCTTCTCGCGCAAGTGCGCCAGCACTCGCCGATGGAAGGCGTCTGGTGAACATGTCGGCAAGCGCAGCCCGAACGACTTGCACCGCGCATGTGGTTGATCAGCGCCGTTCGGGATGCGACCGCGGCGTCGCGTGCTCGCTTCACGGCCAGATCGGCCTGGTGCACGACGGAGCAGTGCGTCACCGGCAAGAAGCACCTGCGCATCGACACGCCCCAGCCGCGCGAGGAGCTCCGCGGGCGACAGCGCGACGCGGCCCTGCTCGAGCGGCCGACCGCCAGCGTCCAGCACTTGAGAGTGCGCGTGGCGGTCGCCCAGAGCGAGCCCGACGGTGATCGGGATCGCCGAGTTCGCGCTCGACCGCGGCACCGTCGCCTTCTGCTGCGAGGTCCGCTTCGTCGCGCTCGTCTTCGTGGTTCGGGCCGTGGCTGAGGTCCGAAGAATGCTCCATGGCAGGCCTCCTCGTGGTTCGGGGTTGGTCAACACCCCCTTCGTAGCACTGAGGCAGCGCAAGCTCGGCCTCGCGTGCTAGCCGGTTCCTCTCATCGCATCTCTCCACACGACGCGGCCACGTTAGGATCGGCGTCCATGAGAGCCACGCGAGTCACACTGGTGTTCCTGACCGTGCTGGTCGGCGGCGCGTTCGTGCTGTGGAAGCTCGCAGCCCGCGAGACGCGAGCGGATGCGGCCCTGCCGACCGCCGTGGCTCCGGCGCCCGCGCCGACTGACGCTCCCGCGCCCGCGCCGCCGGTTTCCGGCGCGATCGAGCGCACCACAGCGGAGCCAACACGCGCAGAGGTCGCTCCGGCGCTCCCGAGCGCGGAGGCTCCGGCGCCGCCGAACGCCGAGATGGCGTTGCAGGGTCGCGTGATCGTGACCGACACGCACGGCCGCGAGCTCACCGACCTCGACGGCGAGTTCTCGCTCGGCCTGTGGAGAGGCGACCACGGGAGCACGCTGAGCGTGAGCTTCTTCTCGGGGCAGTGGAGCACGACCGCGTCGGATCCGGGCTCGCTCGAGGGACTGTCGGTCATGCACCTCGTCGCCGGAGGCCGGGTCGCGCTCGTCGACCACCCCGCCGAGCGCGTAGACACGCCCGCCGACGGCGAACTCACGGTCCGCGCGCACTACGCGCCTGCGTCGATCCTGCGCGTCGTCGACGCCGGGAGCGGCGCGGACCTGGCCGGAATCGAGCTCGTGCGCGTGCAGGACTTCCCGGACGACGATGCAGCGCACCCGGGCCCCGATTTCGAGAGCCGCGTCGTTGCGCGCGATCTCGTCTCCCCGATCGTTCTCGATCCGCACTCGACGGCGCTGATACGGTGGCCCTTACTCGAGTTCGTACCGCCGGTTCTGGTCGGCTGCGCCGGCTTCGCCTGGGCGCGGGTCGAGATCGACTTCGAGCGCGGTGGCGAGCGCACGGTCGCGCTCGTGCGCGGCGCCGACCTGACGCTCGGCGTGCGCGGCGTGACCCCGAACTCCCGCGCGCGGCTGCGCCTGCGGGCGGCGGGCGTCGCCGCGCCGGTGCTGGACGCGCCGCTCAAGGCGGACGGCGTGCTCGAGCTCGGCGGGTTGACGCCCGGGGATGTGCGCATCGCCGCCGAAATCGGCGAGTGGTATCGCTCGCCGCGGGTGCTGGGCGAGATGTCCGTCACCTTGCGAGCCGGCGAACGCCAGCGGGTCGAGCTCGCGCTCGGTGCCCCGCCGGCCTTCGAGACGGCGACCGCCGGTGGGATCGTGCATGTCCACCGGGCCTGGAACATGGGCGCGGCGACGGTGGTGATGAATCTGCTCGACACGCCGCTGGAAGGGTTCGCCGAGCAGCAGTCCTTCGGTGCGACGCGCGTCGAGTCGGCGCGCGAGGGCTTCGACGCCTTCCGCTGGTCGTGCGAGCGCATGCAGGTCGGCCGCTACGAGCTCGGCCTGGTGCAGCCGCAATTCAGCGTCCCCGTCGAGCTGCCCACGGGAGGTCGAGCGGACTTCGAGCTGGTGGTTCCGGCGCCCGCGGAGCTGCTGGTACGCGTCGTCGACGACGCGACCGGCGAGGCGGTCGTGACCGACGAGCTCGCCTGGCACCCGCGCTACCCGGAGGGCGCGACCGGGGGCCGTCTGGAGCGCGCCGTGCGCGACGAGGCGCGCGGCGGCTACTTGATCCGCGCGCCCGCGGCTCCGATCCAGCTGACGTTGTGGAGCATGGACTTCCTGCCCTACGACGACGAGGTCGATCTCTCGCGCGGCGTGCAGGAGCTCACGCTGCGCCTGCAGCGCGCCTGCGGCATCGAGATCTCGCTGCGCTGCGGCGACACGCGCCTGCCGATCCCGGAGGAGTGGGAAGGAGAGCCGACCGCTGTCGTCGGGGCAGGCGAGACGAGACTGACAAGCTTCGGCAACCTGACGCGGCTCTTCGTCGTCAGCGAGCCCGGCACCTACGCGATCGACCCGCCCAAGGTCCCGGGCTACGCGAAGCCGCCCGCGCAGCGGATCGAGGTCCTAGCCGGCCGCGTCACCGAGCACGCGGTCGAGCTCGAGCTCGAGCATCCCTGAGCAGTGCGAGGTCGAGCTCCACGCCGCCGCCGCCACCTACTCGCACGCAGCTTCCGCTCCCGCCTCACCGACCGCACCCAGCTCCTCCGCCCGCTCGCGCTCGTCGCGCTCGACCTGGGCCGAGCTCTTGCGACCAGGACTTCGTTGTCGACATCCTCACCTGCCCGCACTGCGGCGGTCCGCCCTGCCGCAGCGCGCGGCTCACAGACCCCATCGTCGTGCGCAAGATCCTCAGCGGCCCTCGGCCACCCGACCGAGCCCTCGCACGCTGCGCCAGCTCGCTCGCACGAACAGCTCGGGCCTCGCCTGAGCCGCCGACTCTTGCGCCGCCGCGTCCCCGACACGCGCAAGCTGCGCGCGCTCGGCTTCGCGCCGCAGCGCGAGCTCCGCGAAGGCCGCGCGGCGTGCTGGAAGGCGAGCGCGAGCGCGAAGTAGGGCAGGCCGACTTCGGGCAGCCAACGACCGTGCCCCAACTCCGCGCGAGCGGGCCGGGGCACGGAAGCGATCGGGCGCAGCGCTCGAACTACTGGCCGACCTTCTCCCGCAGCGCAGCGTTGTCGGGGTAGAGCGCGAGGCCGGCGGCCCAGGTCTCGCTCGCCTTGGCGGCGTTGCCCGACTGCTGGTAGAGGTTGCCGAGCAGCAGGTGCGTCTGGGCGAAGCGAGGGTCGTTGGCGGAGCTCTGCGACTGCTGCGTGAGCAGCGTCTCGAACTGCGTCACGGCTTCCTTCTGCTTGCCGAAGATCGGGGGCCAGAAGGAGAGCGAGACGGCCTTGGAGAAGCGCGCGTCCCAGTGGTTGGAGTCGAGCGCGAGGGCGGCGTCGAAGGCCTTGTCGGCCTTGCCCGCCCAGAAGCCCTGCTCGGGGCCCGGCGTGGCCTGGAACAGCCGCTGCAGGTAGGCGGAGCCGAGATCGACCTGCGCGTCGGGGTCGTTGGGCGCGAGCTTGGCGCGCTCCTCGTACTTGGCGAGCAGCTTGTCGACGAGACCGGCCTGGCCGAGCTCGGCCCAGATCTTCTGGCGCTCGGCGTCGGTGAGGTCGGGGTTCTCGAGCGCGGCGTAGGCGTCGGCGAGGCGCTTCTCCGGAGAGACTTCGACCGCCGCGGTCGGTGCGGGCGCCGCACCCTCGCCACGCGCGCCGTTGTGCTCCATCCAGCGCGCCACGGCACGCTCGATCTGGTCATCGCCCGCTTCGATCCGCGTCGGAACGACCGAGAGTCCGACCTCGAGTGCCTGAGCCAGGCTGGCCACCCTCGACTCCAGCTCCGCGATCCGCGACGACTCGGGCGCGGCCGCGCTGGCCTGCACCTCCCCGGCGGGCTGTGCCTGAGGGGGACTCAGGCGGGCGCCGATCAGTCCTCCGCCAAGACCGCAGACGAGGGCAATGGGGAGGATCACGAGGGGCGAGAGCGGCTTGGACATCGAATCAGGACTCCTGTGGGGTTGGCGGTCGGTGCTCGAGGCAGCTCGAGAACACGAGCTTCGTGGCGCGGCGGCGGCGGATCCTCCGAAAATTCTTGGAAGGGCGTCGGCAACGAGCCGGCTGTCAACGCCCGCCGAAGTCGAGCTCGGCCAGCGCGCGCGCGCCGTCGCTGATGTCGACCTCGGTGGCGATCGTGCGGCCCGAAGCGTCGGTCGCGCTCACGCGCCAGCGGCCGGGCTTGATGCCGACCAAGAGGGAAGTGCCCGAAGCATCGGTCGCATTGCGAGCGGAGAACTGGACCTCGACGCCGCGTTCGTCGAAGAACTGCACACTCGCTCCCGCGACTGGCTCGGCGCCCGCACGCACCCGCACCAAGATCATGCCGCCGAGTTGCAGCGTGAAGTCGAGCGTTCCCGTGACGACTCCCTCGCGCAGCGTGATCTCGGCCCATTCCTGACCGTAGGTCCCGTCGGTCGAGTAGGCCAAGACCTGATGGCGACCGTCGGGGACGGGGCGAAGCGTGTAGCGACCCTCGGCATCCGTGAGCACCTTGCCGGTGAAGTTGCGGACGCCGTTCGAGTCGAAGCTGTAGAGCACGAGCACCGCGCTCTCGATCGGACGCGCGTGCACACCGTCGAGCACGCGCCCCGAGAGCGTGGTTCCGCGCAGGGTCATGTCGTGCACGGCGTCACCGCGCGTGATGACCTCGAAGGTCTCGACGAACACGAGCTCGACCGGCCCCGTCCACGAGATGTACAGGTCGTACTCGCCGGGCTCGATGTCCGCGAGGCGATAGCTGCCGTCCGCCGCGGTCGTCGTCTGGTTCCAGCCCGTGTCCTTGCTCGGATCGCTGGCCCCCTTGGGGGCAACCATCAACATCAGGTCGGCTAGCGGAGCGCCGCTCGCGTCGCGCACGATCCCGCTCAGCGCCTTCTTCGGGCGCTTGGCGTGGAAGTTGACGGTCGTGACCTCGCCGGCACGCACGGTCGCAAGCCCAAACTCGGGCGCATACTGGTTGTCGCGGAGCTTGGCGGCAGCGCCGAAGTTGAGCACGGCCCACGCACCGACGCCGAGGTCGGGCAACTCATAGCGACCGGCCATGTCACCGATCACGCGACGGTATGTGAGGCACGGGCGCTTGCGCTCGAAGTCCGCCGTGGAGGCGATCACGACGACCTCCGGAACGGGCAAGCCGGCAGCGTCGAGAACCGAGCCTGCGATGCGACCCGTGCGCCCCAGGCGGAAGACGACATCTCGCCGTTCCTCGCCGGGTTCGAGCGCGCCGAGGTCAACCCACGCAGGACCGTAGCCCGGGGCGCTGGCTCGCAGGATCTGGGCGCCACTCGCGAGTCGCTCGAAGCGGAAGTTGCCGTTGCCGAACGCCACGACGGAGCGGTCGAAGCCCTCATTGTCGACGACATCGAGCGAGAGCACCGCGATCTGCGTGTCGCTCTCGGAGACGATGTACGCACCGGAGACAGGCACGCCGGTCGCCGCATCGAGCACACTGCCAAAGACCGTCGACCCGCGCTCGAGTTCGAAGTCGACTCGCTGCGCGGAGCCGGGGACGACGACGAGGAGCTCGCTCTTCGCCACGGCAAAGCCCTCGGCGACGACGAACAGCCGGTATGTCCCTGGAAGGAGCGTCGCGAGCTCGAACCTCCCGTCAGGATCGGCGCAATCGATGGGCTGCGGCTCCGCGCGCTGCGGCAAGTTGACCTGCTGCAGCGCGACGACGCGGAAACGCTCGATCGGCGCATTCTCGAAGCTCACGCGGCCAAAGAGGCCGTAGGCAGGCGCCTGCGCCGTGGGCTCTGCGGACTCGTTCCCCACTTCGGTGCGCTCCGCCTCGTCCGCCCCTGCTTCCGTCGGCGCCAGCAGGGCGACACCGCCCGCGAGCCACGCGTCGGCCGCGCGCTCGAGCGCGAGCACGCCTCGCTCACGGCCGCGCAGCTCGAGCGACCCCGCGCGCGCGCTGACATGGATCCAGCGTTCCGCGCGAGGTGCGAGCGCGAGCAAGCGCTCGTCGTCGGGCAGCTCGAACGCGACGCGTGCGCCACCCGTGCGCGCCACGAGCTCGCCTTCGACCGTACGCACGCGCGCCGGTGCCTGCGCGATGAGTCCCCCATCGTGCAACTGGGCGACAACTCCGTCGGCACCACATTCCAGCGCGACATGCGACGCGGGGAACACGCTCCACGGCTCGGCACCCGCCGCGACGACGCGCGCGAAAGCGTCGGCGGGAGTGTGCAGCTCGAGGAAGTCGCCGCTCATTTCCAGCGCCGCAGCCTCGAACCCGCCTTCGCTCGCGCGCCACTCGCCGTCGCGCGCGTCGCGCGAAGCGACCTGGCCACGCTCGAGGATCGACTCGACGGTGGCCACGACGATCTCGGGGCCGCCGGAGAAGCTGTTCCACGCGAACAGAGCGCACAGGAGCACTGCGGCCGCCGCCGCGACACGCAGGAAGGGGCTTGCGAACGCGCTGCGGCGCTCGCTCGGCACGGCGCGCATCCTCCGGCGTGCCACCGCAGCCACGAACTCGCGCTCGACGCGCGTGCGGAACTCCCCGCGCGCGACGACGGGCTCCCAGAGCTTCATCAGCAGCGCGAGGTTGCGGTCGAGCACTTCGAAGTCGCGCTTCAATCGACGCCTCCGCGCCGCTTGGCGAGCAGCTCGAACACTTCGGCAAAAGCGATCCGCGCGCGCGTGAGCAACGACTCCGTGGCCTTGGGCGACTTGGCGAGCGCGACCGAAATCTGCGCGACGCTCTCGCCCTTCAGGTACTTGCCCGCGAGCGCGCGCCGATAGTCGGGCGGCAGGTTCGAGAGCGTCGCGCCGACGAGCTCGCGCGTCTCCTTGCGCTCGAGCACCCAGTCGGGCAAGGGCTCGCTCGACACTCGTGCGAGCACCGCGTCGATGTCGTCGGAAGCTTCGTCGAGCACATCCGACAGCGGCAGCGCCTTGCGCTTGCGCCGCCGCTCGCGCAGCTTGTTCTTCGCGATGCCGCACAGCCATGTGTGCAGGCTCGAGCGCCCGTCGAAGCTCGAGAGCCCTTCCAGCGCGACCACGAAGGTGTCCTGCACGAGGTCCTCGGCGAGCACAGAATCGCCCGCCACCCGGTAGTGCACGAACTCGTACAGCCCCTCGAAGTGGGTCTGGAAGAGCTCCCCGGCCGCCTCCCGGTCCCCCGCGAGGATCCGGTCGCGCAGCTCGAGTTGGCCCCCTCGGTCCGGCTCGACGCTGGGTTCTTGGCTCACTTGGCTCGCGAGCTTAGGGACACCCCGGCGACCGACCCTTCGCGCTTTCCTCGAATTTTCAGCGCGGGAACCACTCGGGCTCGTTGCCGGGGCGCCACTTGATGTTGCAGCCCACGCTGGCGCGCTGCTGCGCGACGGCCGGGCGGCCGGAGAGCAGGCTGTCGAGGGCGGCGCGCAGGTCCGCACCGTCGACGGGGTGCGCGTTGCCGGGACGGGCCGAGTCGAGCTGGCCGCGGTAGGCGAGCTGGCGGGCACCGTCGAAGACGAAGAAGTCGGGCGTGCAGGCCGCGCGGTAGGCCTTGGCGACCTCCTGAGACGCGTCGAACAGGTACGGGTACGGGAGCTCCTTGGCGCGCGCGAGCTTCGCCATCTCCGCCGGACCGTCCTGCGGATGCGTGCCGATGTCGTTCGACGCGATCGCGACGAACGCGACGCCGCGCGGCTGGTACTCGCGCACGAGCGCGACGAGGCCGTCGAGCACATGCTGCACGAACGGGCAGTGGTTCGAGAGGAACATCACCACCAGCGCCTTGGAGCCGCCGAAGTCCGCGAGCCGCACGCGGCGACCCTGCGTGTCGGGAAGATCGAAGTCGGCTGCGCTCGTGCCGAGCGCGAGCATCGTGGATTCCGTGCGGACCATTTTGGCGGCTGCCTCTTGGAAGTGGGGCGGGAGTGCGCCTAGAAGTCTGCCCTCGCGCGCCTCGGCGCGCGAGCCACGACCTCCCCCATCCCCTGCTGCTCCCTCCCCCCATGCTCCAGACCGGCCACAAGGCTCCCGCGTTCACGCTCCCCTCGACCTCCGGCGCGAGCGTCTCGCTCGCCTCGCTCAAGGGTCGCAAGGTCGTGCTGTACTTCTACCCGCGCGACAACACGCCCGGCTGCACGGTCGAGGCCTGCGACTTCCGCGACCAGCACTCCGCGCTGCGCAAGGTCGGCGCCGTCGTGCTCGGCGTCTCCTCCGACTCACTCAAGTCCCACGCTGGCTTCCGCGCCAAGCACCAGCTGCCCTTCGAGCTCTTGGTCGACGAGGGCAGCAAGGTCGCGAGCGCCTATGGCGCCTTCGGCGAGAAGCTCATGTACGGCCGCAAGGTGCAGGGCACGATCCGCTCGACCTTCCTGATCGACGAGCAAGGCAAGCTCGCCGCCGTCTGGTCGCCCGTGAAGGTCCAAGGCCATGTCGAGGCCGTCCTCGCCGCGCTCACCGGCAAAGCCGCGCCTTCAGCCAAGTCGCCGGCGACGCCGCAGGTCGCGAGGAGGAACGTCGCGGAGAAGAAGGTCGCTGCGAGAAAGTGGCCCAGCAAGAAGCGCTGACGCTCCTGCGAGCACGGCCGCGCTCAGGGTTTGTGGCCGACGAAGGTGTCCCACTGGCCGCGGGTGTGGAGGGTGTCGAGGACGAGGCCGGCTTCCTCGATGGCGGCGACGGTCGGGTAGCGCTTCTTGTCGAGGCAGCCGGAGAAGGCGAACCAGCCACCGGGGCGCAGGCGGGCGGCCATGTCCTCGGCGTGGGCTTGGATCAGGTCGGCGAAGATGTTGGCGAGCACGCCGTCGAAGCCGCTGTCGGCGGGGCCGAGGCACTCGAAGGTGCCGGCGCGGAACTCGCAGCGCGCTTGGACGCCGTTCCACTCCGCGAGCTCGCGCGCGTAGGGCATGGCGGAGGGATCGATGTCGAAGCCCACGGCCTCGCGCGCGCCGCGCAGGGCGGCCCCGACGGCGAGGATGCCGCTGCCGCAGCCGGCGTCGAGCACGCGGTCGCCGGGGCGCACGAGGCGCGAGATGGCGCGCAGGCA
>VGYZ01000009.1 GCA_016872795.1 Planctomycetota bacterium | reverse complement strand
CTGTCCGCACACGGCGTGCGGCGTCGCAGCGCTGGAGACTCTCCGCGGGCGCGGTGCGCACGGACCGTGGGTGGTCGCGGCCACCGCTCACCCCGCCAAGTTCGACACGATCGTCGAGCCCGCGATCGGCGCCGCGTGTCCGCCGCCCGCGCCGCTCGCAGCGCTGCTGGCACGGCCGGCGCGTGCCACGCCGCTGGAGCCGTCGTCCGAGGCGCTGCGCCGCGCGCTGCTCGAGCTGGCTTGATGCCGCGGGTTCAGAGGTCCGTGTAGCCGTCCTGCCTCAGCGATGCGATGGCATCCTCCGCGCTGTAGAAAGCGTCAAAGATCTCCCGCTCCACGATGCCCCAACCACCGCCACTCGAGGTGGAGAGCAGCCACACGGACTTGCGGCGGCTCTTCTTGAACTCCACGAGAGACACATACTGGCCGAAGTTGAGCTCGTGGTCCTCCGCCAGACTCTGGATGCGACCGGCGCACAAGAACGCGAGTTCCTCCTTCTGGAAGGGCGCGTTGTCTCGGAGGGCCTGCGCACGCTCCGCGGTGAAGCCCGTCATGTCTTCGAGCCAGCACACACAGTTGTCTCGGTCCTCGGTCAGCTCGAGCTCAAGCTCGCGCAGTTTGGCGTTGCTGACCCAGATGCCGTCCAGGGAGCTCTCTCCGGAATTCTCGGAGAGCCATTCGCGAATCGCCTCCTCGTCGTAGTCGCGGCCTTCCGCCATGGCCCGTACCTGCTCGTAGATTTCACTCATGGCGCGCTGGATCTCCGTTTCGAGTCGTCTGTGCCGCAGCAGAGCTCGCAGGAACGCGGAACGGCGTCCGCTCCCGCGCACGAGCCTTGAACCGGGCTCGCCGGCCGACGCGAGAGTATCGCACGGGCTGGATCGACGGAGCCGCCGAATGTGTCGCGTCAGCCGGATGGGGGAGGCGCTTGGTACGCGCCGACCGACGCTGTGCCGCGCGCACCCGCCCCCAGCGGTCGGATGGGCCACGCCTTGGGCGATTCGGGCGCTCCCATGCCTCGCGGGGCCCGCCGCGGCCTTCGCGGGGGCCTCTAGGGGCCCCTGGCCGGCACCCATCGGGCACAAGTGCGCGGTTGACAGGGCGTTTTTCGGGGCTACTCTTCTTGTTGTAATGAGACTGCATCTCAATTGCATCACGGTCGCGGCGCTGGCCCTGTGGCCGGGCACGGGCGTCCGCGCGCACGCCCAAGCCGATGTTCAGGCCGGGGGGGCCGCCCTCGAGCGCCGCATCGCCGTCATGGGGACCGCCTGTGACCTCGAAGTGCAAGCGGGCAGCCGGTCGGATGCGCTCGAGGCCAGCGAGGCCGCCCTGCGGGCGCTGGCGGCCGTGGAAGAGCGCCTGTCGACATGGCGAGCGACGAGCGAGCTCTCGCGCCTGAACGCGGCGGCCGTGGGCGAGTCCGTCGAGATCTCCGAGGCGCTCGCCAAGGACTTCGCGCTGTGCCGCGAGTTCGCGCTCGCCACCGAGGGCGCATTCGATCCGTCGGTTGGGCCGCTGGTCGCGCTGTGGGACCTGCGCGGAAGCGGTCGAGTGCCGCCCGACGCGGAGCTCGAGAGCACCCTCGCGCAGTGCGGCTTCGAGCGGGCCTTTGTGTTCGACGGGCGTCGCGCAACGCGTCGCCTGAGCGGTGCGTGCCTGGAGGAAGGTGCCTTTGGAAAGGGCGTCGGCCTCGATGCGGCGGTCGCTGCGCTCGAGCGCCGCGCAGTGCGCGGATTCATCGATCTCGGTGGACAGGTCGCGACGCTCGGGATCGAACGCGAAGTGCTGTTGGCGGATCCGCGCGATCGCGCACGGCCCGTGCTTGCATGGATCTTGAAGTCAGGTTCGCTCGCGACCTCGGGCAACAGCGAGAACGGGCGCGTCATCGACGGCGTTCGCTTCGGGCACATCCTCGACCCCCGCTCTGGACGACCGGCCCAGGACTTCGGGTCGATCACCGCGCACTGCGCCAGTGCCGCGAGAGCGGATGCCTACTCGACGGCTGCTTATGTCCTCGGTCCCGCGCGAGCGCTCCTCTGGGATGCGTCGCGCGACGATGTCGCGCTCATCGCCCTGTGCGTCGAGGGGGGGCGCTTGATCGCTCGGGCCGCGCCCGAGCTGCGCGGCGCGCTGCGACCGCTCGTCGACGACTTGAGCATCGAATTCAGTGCGGGCGAGCTGCCCGCACAACAGGTGAAGGTGCAGCGCCCGGAACGGCGCAAGGAAGGGGAACGCAGATGAAACGGTGTGCGCGTGAATGGGGCAATGCCCTCGGACTCGCGGTGGCGCTCGTGCCGCTCGCGTCGGCGCAGGCGCCGCAGCAAGGCGAGCTGACGCTCGAACAGCGCATCGCGCGGCTCGAAGCGCGCAACGGAGAGCTCGAGCGGCAGCTTGGTGTCGTCGCCGACGAGCTCGAAGAGCAGGAGCTCGGCAGTGTGCTCCAGCCGCTCGGCCCGGGCGTGTCGGGCATGGGGCCCGCGGCGAGCAAGGTGTACCAATCCCCCGGCGGCGTCTCGCTCGGAGGCTACGGCGAAGCGCTGTTCACGAATTTCCAAGGGGAGAGCGATGAAGCCGACGCCCTGCGCACGGTGCTCTATGTCGGATACAAGTTCGATGACGACTGGCTGTTCAACTCCGAGATCGAGTTCGAGCACGGCGAGGCGGGCGATGACCTCGACGGCAAAGTGGCCGTGGAGTTCGCATACCTCGACGGACGCTTGAGCAGCGCGCTCAATGTGCGCACGGGTCTGTTGCTCGTGCCGATGGGGTTCGTCAACGAGCGTCACGAGCCGACGACCTTTCTGTCGACCTACCGTCCGTTCGTCGAGCGCGTCATCCTCCCCGCCACATGGCGCGAGGTCGGTGCGGGCCTGTGGGGCAGCGCCGGTTCAGTCGACTGGCGTGCGTACATCATCAACGGCATGGACGCGGACGGATTCAGCGCCAAGGGCCTGCGCGCCGGCCGACAGAACGGCAGCGAAGCGCTGGCCGAGGACTTCGCGGCTGTGGCACGCGCGGACTGGCACGCACTCGAGGGACTCGACCTCTCGGGCTCCGTGTATTGGGGTAACTCGGGTCAGGACGGCAATGGCGTCGATGTGCCGACGCTCATTTGGGAGGCGCACGCGGAGGCGCGTTGGCGCTCGTTCGCACTGCGGGCGCTGTACGCCCAGACGGACCTCGGCGATGTCACGGCGCTGAACAACCAGTTGGGTCTCGCCGGAGCGGGCTCGGTAGGCGAAGAGCTCTACGGCGGCTATCTCGAAGTCGCCTGCGATGTGCTGGCGCTTTCGGGTGTGGACTCGAAGCGATCACTCGAGCCGTTCGTGCGCTACGAGGCCTACGACACGCAGGCAAAGGTGCCCACCGGCTTCGCGGCGGATCCGCAGAACGATGTCGATGTGCTCACCATGGGTGTGGTGTATCGCCCGACCGACGCGATCGTGTTCAAGCTCGACTACAGCGACTTCGACAATCAGGCCAACAATGCAGTCGATCGTCTCACGCTCGGCATGGGCTTCGTTTTCTAGGGCGCTGCTCGCGCTCTGCGCCGCGCTCGCGACGCCGCTCCCCGCTGCTGCCGCGGCGGTGGAGAAGGTCTACATGACCGTCGACGAAGCGCTGGCGCTCGCATTTCCCAGCGCGAAGATCGTCAAGGAAACCGTGTACCTCACGGATGAGCAGCGCGTGAAGGCTGGCAAGCTGTGCGGGGAAGAGCTCGAGCTCAAGATCGCGCGTCCGTACACGGCCCGCATCGACGGGAAGGTCGTCGGCACGGCCTACATCGATGTGCATCGCGTGCGTGCGCTCAAGGAGACCTTGCTCGTCGTCGTGGACTCGGAGGGCAAGGTCGCGCGCATCGAAGTGCTGGCGTTCGGGGAACCGCTCGAATATGTGCCGAGGGCGGACTGGTATGCGCAGTTCACGGGGAAACTCCTCGACGATGAGCTCAACCTGAAGCGCTCGATCCGCGGCATCGCCGGCGCGAGCCTCTCCGCGCGGGCCACGACGGATTGCGTCCGACGCGTCCTCGCACTCCATGCGGTGCTCGCGCCGGTGCCTGCGCCCCAACCGAAGCCGGAGCCTGCGCCGGTGCCTGCGCCCCAACCGAAGCCGGAGCCCGCGCCGGCACCCAACCCCACCCCGCTGCCTGTCCCCGCCGAGCGGAAGTCGTGACGCGCGGAGAAGCCTGGCTGTTTCACATCTCCAACACGCTCGTCTCCGCGACGGGTGTGGCGTACGCGCTCGCGGCGTACTGCGGCGACCCCGCTGACCCCTACGCGCTCGTGAACCATCCGCTGCAACCCCACCTGCAGCACGCGCACGTTGCGCTCGCTCCCGCGCTCGTGTTCGCTCTCGGAGTGATCTGGACTCGGCATGCACAGCCGCGCGTCCGTTCAGGATGGAAGCCCCGCCGTTCGAGCGGGTTGGCTCTGCTCGCGCTCGCCGTCCCGATGTTGCTCTCTGGCTACTTCATTCAGATCGCCGTCGAGCCTGAGTGGCGCAGCGCGTGGGTTGGGGTCCACCTCGTCACATCCGCACTCTGGATCCTCGCGACGCTCGCCCATGTTCTACGCAACATTCCGCTCTCTGCGCGCAGCGTCGCGTCCTCAGGCGCGCCGCACATCGACGACGCTCGGGCCTGAGCGGGCGTCGTCCTTGGCTCGGGCAGGGTCACTTTCCTCCAACCAACCGTCCACGCGGTCGCTAGGTTAACACCATGAAGTCGCACCTTGCCGGTTGCTTAGCGCTGTCGATCCTCGCCGCGGGTCTGTTCGCTCAGGAAGACGGCGGCACGCGGGCACGCGAAGGAGAGATGGACGGCTACCTCGGGGTGCCGCAGGAGCGCGTGTCGCTCGAGTACGGCGGCGGATTCTCGATGCATGTCGCGGCGTGGCCGCTGCTGGGAGCTTGGCCGGGCGATCGTTTTCAGACGGGGCTCTTCGGCACCTGGATGTTCGCGCAGCTTGGGAAGGACAAGCCGGAGGAGGGACACTACTCCGATGTCGAGGGCGGGCTCGGATGGTGGCGCGACACGCGCTTCGCGACGCCCACGCCTAAGTTCATCATGGGCGGCGTCGCGCTGGAGTTCGTGCAGTGGGCCAATGGGCCCGGCGCTGGCAAGGGACGCGACTGGGACAAGCCCGCGGGAAAATACGGAGTGGCGCAGCTCTCGCCGTGGGTGCTGTGGCCACCGGATGGGCTCAATCTCGCGCAAGGCACGAGCGGCGAGCTCTTCGGCTACGGGTACCTGCCCTTGCCGCTTGCGGAACCCAAGGCGAAGACCGCAGGTGCCGATGTGCCGAGCGGCGAGCAGTGCTGGACGCTGTTTCTCGACACCGCGAGCTTCAAGGGGCCGGTGGCGTTCTTCGTACCCTTCTTCTTCACGGAAGCGACGGTGAAGGAGCGACGCTTCGCGGGCATGTTCCTCGACTCGCGGCCCGCGGATCCCAATCGTGCGTTACAGATGGAGACGCAGTATGTGCCGGCGTACATCGCGCGCGACGAGCAGGGAATCGCGCATGCGCGCATCGCGCCGACGCGCTTCCCTTCCGATGCGGAGGGTCGCTCGACGCTCGTGCACCGCATTCGCTCGTACCGTCGCGATGCGCTGTGGGACGGAGTGAGCGCGTGGTTCGCGGGCGGTGCCGCGAGCGACGGCCGCGTTGACGAGTCGAAGAGTGTCGTGCACACGATGAATGGCCAGGGCTGGTCGACCTGGCGCATTCATGCCTACGGCACGCCGAAGGAGGAGCGGCTCGACATGGATTGGAAGGCCTTCGCTCGCCCCGATGTGCTCGAAGGTCACACATTTCGCTGGAAGTGGGACACGCAGGCGGTGCGGATCGGCACGGACGGACTCGCGACGCTGCCCGAGCACTTCGTGGCGCAAGCCGAGGAAGGCAAGTCGGCGCGCTGGAGAGTTGCGCCGGAAGGCAGCGCGCTGCCGCCGGCCCTGCGCGAGGTCTCGTTCGTTCCGCCCCGGAACGAGCGCCCCGAGCCCTACGAGACGCCGAGCGATGGTGCGTGGGCGAAGCCCGGTCCGAGCGCGGGTCCGTTCCGCGTCGAGCTCGGCGACGGAAGCGTCGTGACCTACAGCTGGTACCGCTTCTGCGACCAGCCCGCGCTGCAGCACGCCGACCTCACGCGCGAGGAGCGCGAGCGCATGCAGGCGCGCGTCGAGCTGCTCCACCGGAACTGGACCAAGGAGCGCAGCTATCTCCCGACCGCGACGCTCGGCAAGCTCGCCGCGCTCGATCCCGGCGTCCTCGTGACGCCGCCGAAGGGCCTCGAGGCCGGCTATGTGCCGATCGTCACGCGGCAGGAAGCGAAGTAGGAGCGCTGCGCGCGCGAGAGGCGCTGCGTTCGCTCAACGCAACCCGAGATAGCTCGTCGCCAGCAGCTCTCCGAGAGCGACGATGCCCGGAGTCGTGATCACGAGCTCGGCATCCATTCCGGGGAGATCGAAGGCGCGGATGTGCACGAGGTGCGGATCTCGGGCGGCGAGGCTGGCGAGCTGCGCGGTGACATCGATCGAGCGGACGTGCTCGACGGCGGTCGGCGGCTGCTGGCTCACGAACCAGCGCAGCGTCGGCGAGTCGAGGTCCTTGCGAGACGCGGACATGAGCGTCGCGAGCTGCTCGATCGCCTTGCGGCGATAGGGCGCGAAGGACATGTCGTTCTCGGCGAGGTGATAGAAGATCCCAGCGAGCTCGACCTCGTGCCCGCGCCGTTCAAGGTCGCCTCGTGCGGAGCGCACGAACTCGAGGAACGCCGCGTAGAGGTTGCGCGAGGGTGTCTCGCTTCCCGCCGGCGTCCAATCGACGAGCTGCGAGCCGCTGTGCGTGAACTTCGCGATCGCGAAGGGCTCAGTGGAGCCGCGCGCAAGCGTCGCTGCGAAGCTGAGCTCGGGCCCCAGCGTGTCGTAACAGCCCGCGGGGCCCAGCGGCTCCCAGTCGCCGCTGCTCCTGAATCCGCCGCCGAGTTGGTAGCGATAGGCAACGCGCGGATTGCTCTCAGCGAGCTTGCTCTCCGCAGGCAGCTCCTGCACGAATGCGCGCTCGCCCTCCATGTTGCGATGGCCGGCGAGCACGAAGAGCCGCACCTTTTCGCCCTTGGCGTAGGGCCATGTCTCGAGCGGCCGCTCGAGCTTCGGCTCTCTCCCGAGCGTGCGCAGGTACGCAGCGGCGTAGTTCACGCCGTGCTCGAGCTGTCCCAGCGTGCCGTAGTGGTAGTGCAGACCTCCGTCGCCGCCGATCTCGATCGCGATGTGCGCGGTCGGCACGAACTCGACGCGCGGGTCCTTGTCGGCGACCTCTCGCTGCGCGGTACCGATCGCATTCATCTCGACGCGGTGATCCATGCCCCAGATCGTCTTGGTGCAGAGCTCGCCGATGTAGAACTGCAAGTCCGGTGCGCGCAGGTCTCGCCGCCAGCACTCGATGAAGCGCGCCAGATTGCGGGCGTAGGCCTCGCGCATGTTCGGATCGAACATGTCGTTCTCGCCCTGATGCCAGCAGAAGCCCTCGAGGCGATAGCGCAGGCCGCGACGCTCGAGGTCCTGCAGCGCCTTGCGCGTCCGCTCGAGCGCCAGCGGGTAGAGCTTGAAGCCGCTTGGCTCGTCGGGATTCCAGTCGCGCGCGAGCGTCGTGCCGCCCGCCGCGACCTTCACGATCGCAATCGGGGCATCGAGCTCCTTCGACACGCGCCGCGCGAAGCTCAGCTCCGCGCCGACCATGTCTTCGACCGGCTGCAGCTCGACCCAGCCCTCCGACTGCGCCTTCTCTTCGCGTCCGATGCAGTAGGAGAACAGCACATCCTTCTGCGGACCCTCCAGACCTGCGAACGGTGGATACAGCTTCACATCGCTCGCGCGCGAGTCCGCTCCGACCATGTTCGACTGGCCCGCGAAGACGAACACGCGCACGAGCGTGTCGTCCTGCCGGGTCGTCGAGCGACCCGCCGCAGTCGCGAGCAGGGCCAGCAGGACGAGCATTCGCGTCACGATGCGGATCGGAAAGTGATCGAGCATGGTTCGATGGTGGGTCTTCACGGAGAGCGCCTCGTGCCGGATGGTACGCATGGATGCCTGTGGGCCGCCGGCTCGTCCGACGGTTCTGGACGCAGCAGCTCGCGGCGCCCCGCGCTAGAGTCAGGGTATGCGAGTGCTCTTGGCGGCGTGCTGCGCGGTCCTGTCGTTGTCGGGAGCCCCTGCTGACGAGTCGGTGCATTGGCTCGCTTTCGAGGGCGGCGAGGGACCCGGCCGCGGCAAGCATGTCGTGCTGATCGCCGCGGAGGACGAGTATCGCTCCGAGGAAGCCCTGCCGATGCTCGCGAGGATTCTCTCGACGCGCTTCGGCTACGCCTGCACGGTCCTGTTTGCCATCGACCCTGCGACCGGGCTGATCCAGCCCGATTTTCAGACCAACATCCCCGGCACTCACCTGCTCTCGAGTGCGGACATGCTCGTGATCCACGCGCGCTTTCGACACCTGCCCGACGAGCAAATGGCGGCGCTCATCGACTACACGAACTCGGGTCGCCCGATCCTCGGCCTGCGAACCTCGACGCACGCCTTTCGCTCCGAGCGCGGCTCGACGAGCCCCTTCGCGAAGTGGGCCTGGGACAGCGAGAGTCCCAAGGGTGGCTGGGGGCAGGCCGTGCTCGGAGAGACATGGATCAGCCATCACGGCGAGCATGGCGTGCAGGGCACACGCGGCGTCCTGAACCCGGTCTTCGCGTCTCACCCGGTCATCCGCGGCTGCGCTGACATCTTCGGGCCGAGCGATGTCTACACGGTCGAGCACCTCGGGTCACAGGACGCGGTGCTCGTGCATGGGCAGGTGCTCGAGGGCCTGAGCCCCTCGGACAAGCCCGTGGCCGACGCGAAGAACGACACGCTGCAGCCACTCGTCTGGACGCGCGAGTACAAGGGCGAGACCGGGAAGGTCTCGCGGGTCGTCTGCACGACGATGGGCGCGGCCGTGGACTTCAGCAGCGCGGGGCTGCGACGCCTGTGCGTGAATGCCGTGCTCTGGTCCACGGGTGCGGAGGGCGCCATCACCGCAGAGACGGATGTCACCTGCATTGGACCGTACCAGCCGAGCTTCTTCGGCTTCGGCAAGTTTGCGCCCGGCAAGCGGCCCGCCGAATATCGCTAGGCTGCGGCGCCAAGGCTCGCGCCCGAGACCACGACATGCTCCTCGGAAGCCGCGTCACCGTCCACGCGGCGCACGGATTTCGCTAGCCTCCACCCCATTCCCGACCTGCCCATCCCAGCCTTGGAGCCCCGAACATGCACCTCTCGACCCACAACTGGATGCGCGCTGAGCCCCTCGAGGTCACCCTGCGCCGAATCAAACGCCTCGGTTTCGAGAGCATCGAGATCAGCGGGGAGCCGAAGCAATACGACTCGAAGACCTCGCGAGCGCTCCTCAAGCAGCACGGCATCCGCTGCTGGGGTGCGGTCACGCTGACGCTCGGCGAGCGCAACCTCGCCGCCTCGAACGAGTCCCAGCGCGCTGCCTCGGTCGCCTATGTGAAGTCGGTGGTCACGATGGTCCACGAGCTCGAAGGCACGGAATGCACGATCGTGCCGGCCACGGTCGGCAAGGTCGTGCCGGATGGCACGCCTGAGGAAGAGTGGAAGTGGGTGGTCGACGGCCTCAAGGAGGTCTACGCGCACGCGCAGAAGTGCGGCGTGAAGATGGCCATCGAGCCGCTCAACCGCTTCGAGACCTACTTCCTCAATCGTGCGGACCAAGCCTTGCGGCTGGCGCAGGATGTGGGGCCCGACTGCGGCGTATGCCTCGATGTGTTCCACATGAACATCGAGGAAGCCGACATGCATGCGGCGATCCGCAAGGTCGGCAGCCGGCTCGCGGATGTTCATGTCGCCGAGAACAACCGGCTCGCGCCAGGCATGGGCAGCATCGACTGGAAGAAGTTCGTCGGCACTCTCAAGGAGGTCGGGTACAAGGGCGCGCTCACGATGGAGGCCGTGGCGCCGGTCGACCGCACGCCGGTCTCGCCGTGGCCCAACCAGGTCGAGAAGAACCCGGTCGACATCTCGCCGGAGCAGCTCAAGTTCATCCAAGACCACGGCTCGAGCCTGCTGAGCGAGGAGTTCTACACGATGCTCTACGAGGTCGCGTCCCGGACGCTGCTGCCGCTGATCCGGTGACGGCGTGAAGATCCGCTCCGTCGAAGCCGCTTGGCTGCACTGCCCGCTCGACGCGGCGCGGCAGCATGTCTCCGACTTCGGCCGGATCGCGGCCTTCGACATGGTGCTGGTCACCATCACGACCGAGGACGGCCTCATTGGCTACGGCGAGGCCAAGCCCGCGGTCGGCAGCGCGGGCGACGGTGCGGCGTTGTGCGCGATCGTGCGGCATGAGCTCGCGCCCCTGCTCGAGGGCATGGACGCGCGCCACATCTCGCGCGCGTGGCAGCGCATGTACAACGGCACGCGAGCGGGCCATGCGGAGCGCTCGGGGCGCGCGATGCCCGTGCTCGGACGACGAGGCATTCATGTGGCCGCAATGAGCGGCGTCGATCTCGCGCTGTGGGACCTGCTCGCCAAGTCGCGCGACTGCTCGGTGCTCGAGCTGCTCGGTGGGCCGTGCCGCGAGCGCATCGGCGCCTACGCCAGCGGCGGGTGGGCGCCGGCCAGCTCGATCGGCGACGAGCTCGGCCGCTATGTGAAGGCGGGCTTCCGCGCGGTGAAGATGCGGATCGGCGCGATGGACGGCTCCGTCGACGCGAGCCTCGAGCGGGTTCGTGCGGCACGCCTTGCGCTCGGACCGCAGGTGCAGATCATGTGCGACGCGCACGGCACCATGAATGTGGCCGAGGGCAAGCGCTTCTGCAGCGCGGCTGCCTCGTTGGGACTGCGCTTCGTGGAGGAGCCGGTGGCATCCGACGACCGGCTCGGGCTGGCGGAGGTCCGCGCGTCGAGTCCGCTGGCCATTGCGGCCGGGGAGAGCGAGTTCACCGCCTTCGATTTCGCCGAGCTGCTCCAGCACCGCGCCATCGATGTGCTCCAGCCCGATCTCGCCATCGCCGGCGGGATGAGCGAGGGACTGCGCATCGCGGCGCTCGCCTACGCGCACCGCCTCGAGCTTGCGCCGCACAGCTGGGGGTCGGCAATCACCTTCCAAGCCGCTCGCACGCTGGCCTTCGCGAGCCCGGCGGGCGTCCTCGTCGAGGTCCCGATGGGAGGCGCGCCGCTGCTGCGCGAGCTGGCCTCGATCGATCTTGCCCTGCACGAGGGCGACTTGCTGCCGCCGCAGGGCCCTGGTTTCGGGGTGGTTCCTGATCCGCAGTTCGTGCGACGCACCACGCGGGCTTGCTGAGGGAAGCGATGGCCGAATACCACCTCCACCATGTCAATGTAAATGTCGACAACCTCCAGCTCGCGGTGGCGTTCTATCGGGACATCATCGGGCTCGCGCTCGACGACACGCCCGACCAGAAATTTCGCTCGCAGTTTTTCCGCATCGGCCCGCACCAGCAGATCCACATGAACGAGCTGGCGGACGCGCATCAGGTGCGCGGGCACTTCTGCATCGCCGTGCCGGAGTTCGAGCAGGTGTTCCGGCGCGCCAAGGCAGCCGGGGCGATCGATCTCAAGGTCTGGGGACGGGTCCGCCAGCTCCCGAGCGGCGTGATGCAGATGTTCTTGCGCGACCCATCGGGCAACCTGATCGAGATCGCGAGCCAGCGCGGCGCCGCGATCGACCCGGCGGTCCTCGCCGACGAGCTCGTGGAGCCCACGCGCGGCATGTATCGCATGGAGCCGGGCGCCAGCTCTGGCGCGCACGAGCCGGCATGACGATCCTGCTGCTCGAGTCCTTGCATCCGGACGCGGAGGAGTTGCTCGCGGGCGTCGGCAAGCTCGTGCGCGCGGACGATCCGAACGCCCCGCGCTGCGACTTCGACACGGTCGAGGCGATCCTGACCCGTGGACGCGGAAGGATCGGTGAGGCGCTGCTCCGAAGCTGTCCGCGCCTGCGAGTCATCGCGCGCGCTGGCGTCGGGCTGGACAACCTCGACACGCAGGCCGCGCACCGGCTGGGAGTCCCCGTGGTGTTCGCCCCCGGAGGCAACGCCGAGACCGTCGCGGAGCACACCATGGCGCTCGTGCTCGACATCGTGCGCGGCATCTCGAGGCAGTCGCGCGCGGTCGCCGCGGGACATTGGGAAGAGCGCTCGCGCTACGCCGGCAACGAGATTCGCGGGCTGACGCTCGGCATTCTCGGCTTTGGCAACATCGGCCAGCGCGTCGCGCGCTTCGCCCACATGTTCGGCATGCGCGTCCTCGTCCTGGCCCGCGAGGGACGGCCAGCTCCCGAGCCCTGCACCAGCGTCCCGCTGCCCGTGCTGCTCGCGGAATCGGATGTCCTCACGCTGCACTTGCCGCTCACGCCGGCCACCCTTGGGTTCCTCGGAGCCCGGGAGATCGACGCGATGAAGCCCGGTGCCTTCATCGTCAACACGGCTCGCGGCGCGCTGATCGACGGCCCCAGCCTGAGGGCGGCTCTCGCCAGCGGGCGCCTCGGCGGCTTCGCGGCGGATGTGCTCGAGGTGGAGCCGCCCGTCGGGAACGATGCGCTGCTCGACTGCGATCGCGTCGTCCTGACACCGCACACCGCCTCGCTCACGATGCTGACCTACCGCGCCATGTGCATGAGCACCGCCACCAATGTGGGCGCCATCCTGCGCGGCGAAGCGCCGGACCCGCGCAGTCTCCACCGAGGCTGAGCGCGAGCGCTCGTGCTCCTTTCGCGCTTTGCCCGTCGAGTTCAGGATCGCGCAAGCTGGAACGCTCGCAACCGGCTAGCATCGTCCGCATGCGCATGGCGTTGCTCTCCGTGGCTGTTCCCGTTTCCTTGGTCGCTTTCGCTACTCCCTACCTTCCGACAGCAGCGCAGGGACATGTCGAGCACGAGCTCGAGGGCTGGAAGGTTCGCGTAGACCGACGGCTCGTCGATGGCGAGGACGCGGCGCGCGGCCAGCGGGCGCTCGACCTGCTGCGTGCGCGGCTCGTCGCGATCGCGACGGTGGTCCCCGAGGCTCCGCTCGCGCGGCTGCGCGCGGTGACGATCCAGCTCGACCGCGACGTGCCCGGGCTCGAGGCCATGCAGTATCACCCGAGCGCGGAGTGGCTCGAGTCGCACGGCTACTCGCGCGATCTCGCCCGCTGCGTGCACATTCCGTCCGTGGACGACTTCCTCTCGCCCTTCGAGAACCATCGCATGCCCTGGGTCGTGCTGCACGAGCTTGCGCACGCCTACCACGACCAAGTGCTGGGCTTCGACGAGCCGCGCGTCGCCGCCGCGTGGGAAGCCTTCCGCGCGAAAGAAGCCACGCGGTCCGTGCTGACGAGCCCCGGCGGCACGCGCGAGCACTACGGCCGCACCAACCCCGAGGAGTTCTTCGCCGAGATGACGGAGAGCTACTTCGGCTCCAACGACTTCTACCCCTTCGTCGCCGGCGAGCTCGAACACTCCGAGCCCGCCACCTTCGCCCTGCTCGCCGAACTCTGGGGCCCGCTCCCCGGCCGCGCCGCGAAGTGAGCCGCGCGGAGCGAGTTCGATGTCTGGACTCGACGGGTCGACCGCGGGCTGCGGTGCTTCGAGCAAGCTGCCGTTGCGCCCGCTCGATGGGCATGAAGCGAAGCCCGACTTCGCCGGACGAGAGGACCTCGGCGGAAGCGCTGCTCAGTCCGCGAATGTGCCGAACAAGCGATTGCCCGTGTCCGTCGTTCCCTTGCCCGTGTACTGATTGTTCGAGACTCGGGCGAACAGAAAGTCGACCTGCGGCCACGCGGAGGCCAGACGCAGGGCTGTGGACTCCGGAGTCACCAGCGACAGCGTGAAGATCCGGGCGGCTCCCGAAGCGGTGAGAAACTGAAGCACCGGCTCCAGCGACGCTCCAGTGTTGACCACGCTGTCGACCAGCACGAAGGTCCGACCGGCCGGATTGCCGAGGCCGCCTGCTTCCGACGGGGACAGTCCCAGCGCCCGCACGGGACGAATGTGGAACAGGGGAGCGTGTTGGAGCACCTCTCTGACACCCTCGGTCACATACAAACCGGCACGCAGGAAGCAGACGACCGAAATCCGGCTCTCTTCGGCCAGTTGAAACCCCGTCGCAGGCCCCTGCGGATGGGCGATCGTCGTCGCTTCCAGCGGGAGTCGATCCACCAGCTCACAGGCAAGAAACCGACCGAGGGCATGATGGGAGCGGCTCAGGTCGTGGGGAGAAACATCCGCTCGGCGCGTCGCCGTAGCAAGCAGGCGGACGATGTGTTTGTCGCTGTAGTGGGTGAGGGACACGGGGACTCCGATTCAAGCGCTCGCGCGCAGGGCGAGCGGCACGAGGTCGATCCAGTCCGTCAGAGGTACATCGTCGAGTGGCACACCGTGTGGGGCGATGTGACTCAGGGACTTGTGGCTGCGCACCTGCCGGAGGAGCTCGCAGCTGCGCCTGTTGTTCAGCACCACGACGGCATGGTCGCAGGCATGCAGCATCTCGGCGTCGATCTCGGAATCACCTACCCCGACCACGCGCGACGCCACCCTCGCGATCTGGCGCGCGACGATGCCTTTTTCCTCAACGCCGAGCACGAGAGGGGTTTCATGATCGATGCCGCCGATGACTTCGATTTCGTCGAGCCGATGGAGCGCCAGAATTTCGCGCCAAATGGCCGGAATCCCGGCTGTCACAACGATGACCCGACCACGCGCGGAAGCATGGCACAGGAAGTCGACTGCCCCCGGATACAAGAGCGTCTGCCTTGCCACGAGAGGTGCAAAGTGCCTGAAGGCGTCGCGACCCAGAGCGAGGTGCATCTCGGCATGGAAACGGAAGCTCTCGAAGCAGTACCCGTGGCGCTCAAAGCTGGCCTTGATGGCCGCTGGATCTCCACCAGCCCGCTCCAAAAAGGTCCGACTCGTATCGCCGCTCGTCAGCGTCCGATCTCCATCAACGAGGAACGCCGGCTTTCGGGTGCAGTCGTGAATCAAGCGCTTGCAGCGCTCCAGAAGGCGTCGCGCATTCTCTCGTGGTTCCAGCGGCAGGATGTGCCTCACGAGAGGATCTCCACAAGTCTTTCCGCTGCCGCAACGGGCTCGGACGGTAGCGAATGCAGTGTGAGGCCCCATTGCGCGGAAATGGCATGGGCAGTGCGTCGTTCCGCTTCCAGTTCCGCCGCGATGACAGATGGATTGAGACTCCTGCGCTTGCTGGTATCGCCCTGTCGGCGTCGCAAGATCAGGTCCTCGGGGCCCTCCATCAGGATGAGCTCCCGGAAGAACCCGCAGTCCGATGCCGTGAAGACTGACTCGACGCGACCCGTGCTCTCATCGAGAAGCGCGGTGTGGCCATCACACAGCAGGTGCCGTTGCGATGCGGCCTGTCGGCGCTCCATCCACACGATGGCCTTCTGCCTGTAGGCCACTTTGCTGCTCGCGGGAAGGAAGTCGAAGCGAACGAAATCGGGTCCGGCCAGCTCGCGAAGCACCGCGCTGCCGACGATGTGCTCGACTCTGGGAAGCCGCGGGAGCACGGACTTCAGGAGCGTGGTCTTTCCGACGCCACGCACTCCGACTAGACAGAGGCGACGCAAGTTGGAGACCATCAGGCGAGTATCCTGCATGACTTTGGTTGGATGGGAGGTGTGCGAGCCGCGAGTTGCTGGCGTGTTCGGACCGCAAGCGCCATTTTTCGAAGCAACATCCGCCGGCGACGACGGATGCCCGATAGGTCAGGCGATCAGGCGGAGGGCGTGGGTGACGCCGAGCGGGAGCACGCGGTTGAGGTTGTGCGTGCAGCGGATGCTCGCTTCGAGCAGGACCCAGGCGGGGAGCTGCCAGTGGTAGGAGCGGGCGTATACGAAGCAGGGCTGCGAGAGGAAGGACGGCGTGCCGGTGCGCAGGTCGGTCGGAATGGCGGGGCCGGGCGTGCGCGAGCCCTTGCTGGTGAGCGCCACGACATGCGCGAGCGTCGTGCCATCTCGCGCGGCGCTCTCGCCTACGATGAGAAACGGGTGCACGCCGCGGATCGGGATCGGGAAACCGAAGCGGTCCAATTCTAGTGGGTCGACGAAGATGACATTGCCAGAGGTCGTCATGTCGTGCAACGAGAGGGGGGCGCTGAGAGGCATGCGATGTTTCCGTGGTTGGAGCGGGACCTTGGTGAAGCGGGCTCGGCGATCGGTTACGCACTGTGGGTTGTCCGAGCAGCCGTCGTAGTGGGCTCATACGCGAGCGGTCACTTCTGCTTCACGGCCGCGTCGTAACCTCGCAGTAAGCGAGGGCAGGCCAAGCGGATGCGAGTCCCGTGCGTTCCGGAGGCGTGAGTGGCCCCGTAGGGCCGCTGCGCAGGACCATTCCTCCGCTTGCAAGCTGGCTTTTGCCCGTGCGCAGGCCTCGGCGGCGGCGAAACCCAGATTTCGCAGGCTCGCGAGCGCAACTTCGACCTTGCAGGGCAATGGCCGGGGGGGCGTGGGTTCGACGCGCGCACTTCAGAACTGCGCAAGATCTTTGGGTGATCGTGGGTGCACCGCTACGGCGCCGCGCCGACCCCGTCACGCCATGACGACACCCACCGAGCTCGTGTTCATTGCCCTGCGCGCCGCGCGCTTCTGCGTCGCGCAGCGACAGGATGGTCGCGACGAGCGCGGCTCCGTGATGGAGGGACGCGAGCTGCACGCTTATTCCTGCCGCTGCGATGCGCGCGCGACGCGGCTGCCGCGCCAGCAAGTGCAGCACTCACTACGGTGGACGCAGGCGCCATTCTCGCGGGCAGCGCGCGCAACGGGGACTGGTCGGACTTCGAAGCTCGGCTTCAATCGTTCGAAGGACCCTAGCGCGCACCGCCTGAATGCGGGCAGGGCACCGCGGTCCCATGGTCCGTCTCAGTCGGCCCCAAACTCCGCAACCCAGTCCACGCTTGAGAGCTAGAACATCATGAACACGCGACCCGCTCCCGTTCTCGTCTCCCTCGGCGCCGCGGCTATCCGCCGCACAGCTGTCCTGTCTGCCGATCTCCCTCGCTTGCGGACCATCTCCCGTGCTGCAAGGTCCCGGGAGACCATCTCCAGCGGCACCGGGACCTCGCGCGCGGTGTGGTCGACGGCCGGATGCACGGTTCGCGCGCTCGCCTGCCTCACCCTCGTCGCGGGCGCTCTCGCGCCGCGCGCGCTTGCGCAGGGCTCGTCGTCCTTCGTCAACTTCGAGTCGCCGCAGGTGCACCCGATCGATGTGGCGCCGTCAGGTGAGCGCCTCGCGGCGGTCAACACGGCGGACAATTGCGTCGAGCTCTTCGACATCGTCGGCGGCACGCCCGTGCGGCGCGGCTCGGTGTTCACGGGCCTCGAACCCGTGTCGGTCCGCTTCCGCGGCAACGACGAAGTCTGGGTGGTGAATCAACTCAGCGACTCGGTTTCACTCATCGATCCGGTGTCGATGCGCACTACGCGCGTCGTGCGTGTCGGCGACGAGCCGGCCGACATCGTCTTCGCTGGAAGTCCGGTACGCGCCTGCGTCAGTCTCGCGCAGCCGAGGCAGCTCGCGCGATTCGATCCGACGGTCGCCGTACCTTCCGTCACGACGATCGACATCGCCGGACCTCAGCCGCGCGCACTCGCGACGAGTCCTGATGGAGCCACCGTCTACATTGCGGTCTTCGAGTCGGGCAACCGCTCGGTGATCGTGCCGCGCGCCACGGTGAACAACGCCTCAGGTCCGTACGGCGGCCAGAATCCGCCACCCAACAGCGGCGCGCAATTCAGTCCGCCGCGGACGCCAGGACAACCGACGCCGCCGCGTGTCGCGCACATCGTGCGCAAGAACGCCGCGGGCGAGTGGCGCGACGGCAACAACCGCAACTGGACATCGCTCGTCACTTGGGACGTGCTCGACAACGACCTTGCGATCGTGAACGCGAACACCGGCGCGACGAGCTATGTGAAGGGTCTGATGACCACGCTCGCGGGCCTCGGCGTCGCGCCCGACGGGCGCGTGGTCGCCGTCGGCACCGAAGCGAGCAATGAGGTCCGCTTCGAGGCGAACCTCAACGGAGTCTTCCTGCGCTGCCTGAGCGCGCGCGTCGGTGCCCTCGGCGCCGGATCGCCGCTCGTCGTCGATCTCAATCCGCACCTTTCGTACACATCGCCGTCCACCGATCCCGTCACGCGCTCGCAGTCGATCGGCGACCCTCGCGGCGTCGCGTGGATGCCGGATGGCTCGCGTTACTATGTCGCCGGTCTGGGCTCGAATACGATCGCCGCGTGCTCAGCTGGCGGCGCGCGCCTTGCGCACTTCGCCGCGGGCGAGGGCCCGACGGGCCTTGTGGTGTCGCCCGACGGTTCGCGCCTCTATGTCCTCAATCGCTTCGAGGCGACCGTGAGCGCCTTCTCCACCGCGTCGAACTCCGAGGTCGCGCGCGTCGCTTTCCACGATCCCACGCCTGCCGTCGTGCGTGCAGGCCGTCCGCTTCTCTACGACACGCACGCGACGAGCGGACTCGGCCATGTGTCGTGCGCGTCGTGCCACATCGACGCGCGCAGCGATCGGATCGCGTGGGATCTCGGCGACCCGGCGGGCTCGATGATCTCGTTCACGGGCACGTGCGTCGAGGTCAACGCTTGCATCAACTGGCATCCGATGAAGGGACCGATGGTCACACAGACTCTTCAGGGCATCATCGGGCAGGAGCCGCTTCACTGGCGCGGCGAGAAGCCGGGCATCGAGGACTTCAATGTTGCCTATACGCACCTCCAGGGCCGCGCGAGTGAGATCTCGGCGAGCGAGATGGCCGCGCTGAAGGAGTATCTCCGCTCGGTCAGGTTCGGCCCGCAACCCAACCGCAACATCGACAACACGCTGCGCACCAGCCTGGCGATCTTCGGCGGTGTCGCGACGGGCACCGGCGGGACCGGAAATCCGCAGAACGGGCAGGTGCTCTTCGACACTCTGCTCGTCCTTCCGAATGCGCCCGGCGGCAACACGCGCTGCATCGACTGCCATCCCGGTTCGGTCGGAACAGGCAACGAAATCGGGATTCCGCTGGGGCCCGTGCAGCAGAATCGCAAGGTCCCGCATCTGCGCGAGGTCTATCGCAAGACCGGCGCGAATCTTCTTTCGACGACAGCGCTGCGCGGCTTCGGCTTCAACGCCGACAGTGAGTTCCAGACGCTTCAGGATCTGCTGCAGGTCGGATTTGTCTGGGGAACGGGCACCACCGCGACCACGCGGCGGCGCGATATGGAGGCGTTCATGCTCTCGTTCGGCACCGACACGCATGCCGGTGTCGGGCAGCAAGCCTTCGCAAGTGCGGGTGGTAGCGGTGCCGACGACACCGCGCGCATCGCCCAGTTCGTCACGATCGCCTCGGCCGCGGGCTCCGGGAGCTCGTTCGCGGGTCTCGTCGTGAAGGGACGCGTCGGTGGCGAGCGGCGCGGGTGGACCTTCGAACAGGGCAGCTTCCGAAGCGATCGCGCGTGGGAGCCGCTGCTCTCGCCGTCGGCGCTGCTGGCGCTGTCGGCCCCGGGCAGCGAGCTCGTCTACACGCTCGTTCCGCGCGGCACGGAACGGCGCATCGGCATCGACCGCGATCTCGACAGTTTCCTCGATCACGATGAGATCGACGCCGGGAGCGACCCGGCCGATCCGCAGAGCGTTCCGAGCGTTTGCAGCGCGGCCAGCGTGTCCACCTACTGCACGGGCAAGGTCAACTCACTCGGCTGCGTGCCGGCGGTTGGAACGAACGGAGCGCAACCCTCGAAGTCGGCTGGGACCTTTGCGGTCACTTGCACCAATGTGCTCAACCAGAAGTCCGGCCTGCTGTTCTTCGGCAGGGCGCAACTCGCGACGCCCTTCCAAGGCGGCACACTGTGCGTGGCCTCGCCGTCGCAGCGCACACCGAACACCAACTCGGGCGGCAACTCCAGCGGCGACAGCTGCACGGGTAACTACTCGTACATGTTCTCGACGGCGCAGATGGACATCTTCGGAATGGACCCGGGCGAGACATTCTTCGCGCAGTGGTGGATGCGCGACCCGCAGAGCGCCTCGACCACAGGACTGTCGAACGCGGTGCGTTTCACCGTCTGTCAATAGCGCCGCTCGCTCGCCGAGCGGCATGGGCGTGACGGCACCGCCTGAGTCTCCCCTCGACCCACTCACGCTCCCAAAGCGGCTTGCCGCTGTGGTCCCGCCTCCGCGCGCGCACATGGCTCACCTGCCACGGCGCGCTCGCGCGGAGAGCTCGGGCCGCGCTCGAGCGGCGTGTCCCTTGCGCCGCCCGGCGGGTCGTCAACGCAGGTGCGCGAGCACCTTGGGACAGAGAGCGCGGGCGACGAGGTCGTGGCCGAGGGGAGTGAGGTGGATGTCGTTGGGGGCCAGGATCGTCGCGTGCGGCGGGTACGCGCCGAGCAGCGGAGCGGCATCGAGCGTGTCGAAGCCGCGCTTGCCGAGCTCGCGGCTCACGAACTCGTGCTCGCGGGCGTAGCGGTAGGCCTCGACGGGAGCGTCGAATGGCTCGCCGGTCAGCAGCGGAAGCACGATCGCAACCAACGGCACTCCGCTGGCCCCGCACATTCGAGCGAACTCGTCGAGCAGGGGCTCTACCTCGCACCAGTACGGCCCGTCGAGATGGTGCAGCGCGCGCCACGTGTCGCCGCCGCCGTACTTCATGATGCGGCGGCCGTGGATGCGCGAGCGGATGAATCGCAGCACATGCGAGTGCTGCCACCACTCCGTGTCGCGGAAATAAGCCTGCAGCGGCTGCACGGCGTCGATCTCGGGATCGTTGAGACAGTACGCGAGCACGACGAGGTCGGGATGCAGCGGCAGCGCACATTCGCGCAACATGACGAGCTCGTCCGCGATCGAATACCCGCTGACGGCGAAGTTGAGCACCTCGACCGTGTGCTCGTCGCCGAGCGCCGCTTGCAATTCGTGCTCCATGCGCGCGGGGAAGTCCTCGTTCTGCTGCACGCCGTAGCCGAAAGCCATCGAATCGCCGAGCAGCGCGATGCGCACGAGGCCGGGCGTTTCACGGTCGAGCGGCTCATCGCAGCGCAGGCCGAGCGAGTTGGTGACGATGTGCATGCCCTCGACCGTCGTGTCGATCGAGGCGGCCAGCTCATAGGCGAGACCGGGAACGCTGCCGGGCTGGTGCACGCGGTTCTTCCAGTCGTGGCGCTCGCTCGCGCTCTCGTCGAGCGGCTTGCGGTAACTGACGGGAGAAAACCACCGCAGAGCGAGCTCCGCAGCGACGAACATTCCGGCAAAAACACCCAGCGAAAGCACGAGGCGACGCGACGCGGAAGGCATACCCGCAGTATGGCATCACTCGCTGACTCCAGCCTCGGACCGAAGTCCTGGGCGCGCGGCGGCGCGGAGGCAGCGGCCGAGGTGGCGGGCGACATCGGGGGTGCGCCGATGTCAATCTCGGCGGCCCCGTGGCGCAGGCGGTCGAGCACGAAATCGACCGTGAGGAGTTGGCTCTACAGCTTCGCGTGGGGGGATCGTCCCGAGCGCACCAATGTCTCCGGGTCCATCACCTTGTTCATCACTCTCGTTGCGAGTCATGTCCTCTCGCTCGCCCCGATCGGACGGCCGAGCCCGGCCACAACTGTGCCGCTGCCGACTGGAACGCTCGATCAAGGACTTGCGGATGTGGCTTCAACGCGCCAACACGGCAGCGGGCGCGCCCGATTGCTGAGGTGGCGACGACGCCTACACCAGCTCGTCGTCGGGCACGCGCTCGACCTCGAGGGGGCGGTCGGGGCGCGAGGTGAGGCCGTAGGTGAGCTTGAGCGGGCTGGCGCCGAGGGCTTCGGTGAGGGTCGCGAGTTCGGCTTCGAGCGTCGCGGTCGAGAGCTTGCCGTCGGGGAGCACGATGGCGGCGACGGTGCGGCCGGAGGCGGAGCGGGCGACGGCGCGGACATGGCGGCCGGGGTGGCGGGCGATCTCGGGGAGCTCGTCGCCGACGAGCTCGGCGGCCTCGTGGCGCAGGTGGTCGAGCACGAAGTCGACCTTGGCTTCGTCGAGCAGGCGCGGAAGGTCGGGCTCGACGAATTGCTCGAGCACGCGCTGGCCGCGACCGGCGTGGATCAGCGAGAGGTGCGGCTGCAGGTGGCGGTAGTGGAATTGCAGGAAACGGTCGGCGATGCGGTAGCTGCCGCGGCGCGAGCGCAGCGGGTCGGGATCGGTGAGCGGGACCTCGCGCTCGACGAGCCGCAGCTCGCGCAGCGTGTGCAGGTACTTGTTGGCGGTGGTCGAATCGACGCCGACATCGGTCGCGATGTCGTTGAGCTTGCTCGAGCCGCGCGCGATGGCGGCGAGCAGCGAGTTGTAGGTCGCGGGGTTGGAGAGCTCGGAGCGCAGCAGGAACTGCACCTCGTCGAACAGGAAGCCCTCCGGCCGAAGGACGTCGCGCAGCAGGTTCTCGCGCAGCGGGCGTGTGGCGTCGAAGCGGCGCAGGTACGCGGGCATGCCGCCGAGCACCGAGTAGCCGAGCACGCGCTCCTCGAGCTTCCAGTTCGGGAAGAACGGCAGCGTCTCGAGCGGGCGCAGCGGCTCGAGGCGGCGCTGGGCGGTGCGGCGACCGAAGAGCGGCGAGCGTTCGGCGAGCACCTCGTTCTCCATGAACGAGACTTGGCTGCCGCACAGGACCAGCATCAGCGAGCTGTGCTTGCCGCGCGTGTCCCAGAAGCGCTGGAGCTGCGACGGCACGCTCTTCTGGGCCTCGCACAGGTAGGGGAACTCGTCGAGCACCACGACGAGGCGCTCGCCCGCCGCGCGCTCCGCGAGGAAGCCCAGCGCCGCGCTCCAGTCGGGGAACTCGACATCGCCGGCGAGCGCGTCGCCGAGCTCGCTCGCGATGGCGGCGCGGAAGGCGCGCAGGTTGTCGCGGTCGCGCACCTGCGCCGCGAGGAAGTACACGGCCTTGCGGCCCGCGCAAAACTGCTGGAGCAGCTCCGTCTTGCCGACCCGGCGGCGGCCGTAGAGCACAAACAACTCCGGGCGGCCCGAGTCCGCCAGCTCGTGCAGGAAGGCGAGCTCGCGCTCGCGGCCGAGGAAGGGGGGCACTGTGGCCCCGCTTGCACCGCGCTTGGGCTGTTCGCTCATCGCTGAACTGTATCGCCCAGTATTATACTTACAAGTATAATAAATCGATCCCGAAACCCATTCCTGACAGCATGAAGGCCACTTTTGGGTCGTTGCGCCCCCGGGAGCCCCCAAGGGGCGGAGGTCAGCTGGCCAGAGCGCGGCTGGCGAGCCAGGCGTTCGCAACCAGCAGCAGCCCGGCGCTCAGCATGGCATGCCACGGGTCGCGGATGCGCGCGCGCACAAGCAGTGCGGCGACCATCATGGCGCAGAGGCCGAGAGCGGCAGCTGCCTGCCACAGCAGGTTGGGCGCGAGGAGCAAACCGAGGGCACCGGCAATCTCCAGCAACGCCGTCAGCACGCGCAGACGGGGTAGGCGGTAGCGCTCGAACTCTGCGGCCATGGCGGGCGATACGAGACAGAGCACGCCGTACAGCAGGAAGGCGGCCGCAGTGAGCGCCCGGAGCGCAGAGTGAAGATCCAACGAAATCGCCTTTCTGATGCGAATCCACCGCGGGGTGGGCCGCCCGTAGTAGCTTACAGGACTGCCATGCCGCCCATCGACCTCGCCTCGTTGCTCCAACTTGTTCTCGCGCTCGGCCTCATCAATGTATGGTTGCTGCGTCGCGGGAAGCCCACGGCCTACCGCGGTGGTAGCTCCACCACTCTCCAACAGGAGTTCGCAGACTACGGGCTCCCGGATGCCGTCTTCTTCGTCGTCGGGGCGCTCAAGCTCGGCGCCGCGGCTGCGCTGCTCGCCGGGCTGTGGATTCCCGAGCTCGCGCTCCCTGCGGCCAGCGTGCTCGCTGTGCTGATGCTCGGGGCCATCGCGATGCACATCAAGATTCAGGACCCGTTCGCGAAGTCGGTGCCAGCCTTGAGCATGCTCGCAATGACGGCCACCCTTGCCGTGCTCAAGCTCGCCTAGCCAAGCTTCGTTCGCACGCCTCAGAATCTCGACACGACACCGCGGCCCGCCAGCGCAGGTCGGAGTCACGGCACCGTACGAGCCCTGAGGTGCTGTGCTTGTACTTGTCGAGTTCGATGGTGCCCGCGAGCTTCATCGCCAAGCTCCAGGTTGCGCGATGCGTCGGCGGGCCGCGGCGTCGTGTCGTTCGACCTGCGCTGCGAGCGAACGAACACGCGGTCTTCCCCGTCGCCGGGCGCGGCGCACGCCGCGCTCGAAGGCACGGCCTTCTTTCGTGAGGTCCGGGTCTGCTCCCACGCGCAGGGCTGGCGTCGCGCCGACGCAAACCGCGCAATCGACGCTCTCACCGGCCACGATGTTGGGGACGCAGGTCTGCTGGGCCTCTCGCACGCGGGCTGGCCGCGGCAGCGATGACCAGCGGGAGAGTGCAACCCCTGGGAAGAGGGTGCCCCTTGGCGTTGAGCGCGCCCCGCGTCCGATGCTCGCGTGCTGCGGGCCTGTTCTACGGAACGAAGGTCACGCGCAGGCCGTTGGAGAGGTTCGTGTTCGAGCCGCCGGCGGCGGTGTCGCGGAACCAGGCTTGGAAGAACCATGTGCTGCCGGAGACGAGCACGCCGGCGGCGGGCGCCTGCGCGTTGTTCACCGCATCGCTGAGCGTTGTGCCGACGGCGTTGGAGATGCCGAGGCGGCGCACCGGGCTCGCGACGCACTTGGTGCCGTTGCCGAAGGGCGTCTGCGACGCGCTCGAGCCGAACAGGAACAGGCCGGCGGAGCCGTTCGGCACCGGAGCCGCCGAGAGCACGAGGTCGTTCGCGGCGATGCTCGCGCTGCCGGTGGCCGAGATCAGCGCCGCGCCGCCGCTCGAGTTGGCGCTCGAGGTGCAGTAGGCGAAGCCGATGCCGCTCGTGCAGCTCTGGCCGGAGATGCTGAAGCCGTCGAGGCCCGCTTCGACGATCGAAGCCGTGCCGCTGTCGTTCGCGGTCACGCGGATGCGCATGTTCGCGCCGAGCGTAACACCGAGCGCAGCGATCGAGGCGCCGGTGATCGAGCCTGAACGCCACGCGTTGCTGTCCGTGGTGTGGCGCGCGATCTGCGTCCACGGACCGGCGAGGCCGCTCGAGCTGACGTCGAAGGTGAGCGCGTCGACACCGTCGGCCACCGTGATGCGCAGGTAGTAGAAGTAGTCGATGCGCGCGTTGGGGATCGAGAGGTCGAGCGAGGGGGAGAAGAGCTGCACGGATCCGCCGTCGACATCCGTGTTGCCGTTCGCGTTCTGCGTCAGCCAGCAGGAGCCCGAGCCATCGCCGTCGGTCGCGGGATCGTAGGCCCAGCTCGGATCGTTGACCGGCACGCCGCGCTCCCACTGACCTGTCGTGGCGCCGACGATGGCGGTGGTCCAGCCGAGATCGGACTGGAAGGTGTCGCTGAAGGTCGTAGCGAGCGATCCGACCTGCGCCGAGAGCGGCGTCGCCGGAGCACCCGCGGGGTAGCTCATGGCCCCGCAGGTCTGCTCGTCGAACTCGTAGTACCACTGCGGAGTTTCCGTGCACAGGAACGCAGGCAGCAAGCCCGAGTGCGTGCCGTTGCCATTGCTCGTCATGTCCACCGTCGCCCACGGCATCGCGGGGCTCGCGCGCCAGCGCAGTCGCACGCTGCCGATCGGCGTACCCGAGGTCGTGGCCGTCACCGGCGTCGCCTGCAGCGGCGCGACGAGCGTGAGCTCGGTGCCCGAGATGCCCGCATAGATCGCCAAGCAGGCGTTCGCGGCGTTGGTCATGTCCGTTGCCGAACCCGGATGGAAGTACGTGGTGATGTTGGCGGTGCCGCCCGAGCACAGGTGGCAGTAGCTCATCACCGTGCCTTGGTTCGAGCACACCTGCGCGGTCTGGCACGAGCCGAAGTACTGCGACGGCGGGCACTGGTCGAGCGGCGGGCAGTAGTCGTGCGTGTGCCGCGCGTTGAAGTTGTGGCCGAGCTCATGCGCGCAGACGATGAAATCCCAGTTGTTGGGCTGCTGCTGGATCGGGAAGCTGATCGTGCCGTTCAGGTTGCCGGACACGGCGAAGTTGTAGCTATTGCTGCACAGCACATCGAGCCACGCGACGCCGCCGCCGAGCGCCGCACCGCTCATGAAGTGTCCGACGCGACCGCCGTTGGGAATGTTGCCGACCCACGCGTTGCGGAACTCGGTCAACATCGCGCTCGACGTGCCGGGCGCGTCCGGTGTCGTCCACGGATCGCTCGCGGTCGAGTAGAAGCCGACGTAGGGGAAGGTCAGGATCGTCGAAGCCTGCGTCTCGTAGCGATCCGAGATGAAGGACCAGAGTGTCGTGGTGTACGCGGCCTGCGCGCTCGTGTTGTTGAAGCGCGTGTAGTACTGGTAGTCACTCTCGATCGAGACCTTGCACTCGCGCAGCGCGCAGCCGCCGCCGAGGAGCTGTGAGACGCCCGGAGTCGAAGGCTGCGGAACTGGTGTCACGGACGAGCCGGGCGTCGGGAGTACGGCACAGTCGTTTGCGAGCGCCATGCCGCGCGCGTTGAGCTCGCTCTCCTCGACGAGCAGCGCGTCGCCCGACTGCCAGTCGCCGTTCGCAGCGGGACGCGTGATGAGATGCACGAGGCCGCTGCCCGTCTGGATCCAGCCCTGCGCGCCGACATGCGAGAAGGACAGCATCGCGTCGCTCCCCGGCAGGCCCGCGATCGAGCCCTTCCAGATCGTGAGGTCGAGCCCGTCGAGCAGGTCCGTGCGCGGCACGCCGTTCACATGGAAGCGGAAGCCCATGCGCTCGTGCTCGATGCGGCGCAGGTCGAGATCCACCATGCGGCCGTCGGGCAGCAGTACGCCCGAGAGCACGGCCGTGGCCGAGCCGACGAGGTCGTCGACGCGCTCGTGAGCGAGCGTGTAGCGCAGACCGCCGGAGGCCGCGTCGTTGCCTGCGGGATCGAGCGGGAAGGTCTGCTGGGCGAGGGCCGGGGTCGCGAAGAGCAGGCAGGCAAGTGTGAAGGGGTGGTACGGGGTCATGGGAAGAGCGGGCCGCAGAAGCGGATTAGGTGTCGAGGTCTGTGGGACGGGCGCGGCCGTGCCCGGGTTCCCGAACCGGCCCGCTCCCCTTCGATTGTGCCACGCGCGGGCACCTTGCGGGGTGCCGTGGGGCGGGGAATCAGGGCACGAATGTGAGTCGCAGGCCGTCCGAGAGCATCGTGGCAGCGTTTCCGAAGCCGTTGTCGCGGAACCAGGCTTGGAAGTACCACGTTGTGCCGGGCACGAGGACGCCAGCCGCCGACCCGGCGCCGAAGTTCACGGAGTGCAGCAGGCTCGAGCCGTTGCCGGACACCACGGGCAGCCGGCGCGTCGGATTGCCGACGCACTTGATGCCGCTGCCGAAGTTCGAGAACGAGGACGAGCTTCCATAGAGGAAAAGCCCGTAGGTAGAGCTGGGAACGGGAGCGGCGGTGAGCACCAGGTTGTTGGCGGCGATGCTGGTCGAGCCGCTGGCCGAGATGCGCGCCGGCGCGCCGCTCGAGTTGCCGATCGAGATGCAATAGGACAGGCCGAGCGGGCCTTGGCAGTCGATGCCGCCGACGCGGAAACCGTCGAGTCCGGCCTCGACCGTCGAGGGCGCGCCGGAGTCGTTGGCGATGAAGCGCACGCGCATGTTGCCGCTGATCGGGACGCCGAGCGCGGCGATCGACGCGACCGGGATCGAGTGCGTGCGCCACGTCGTGCCGCTCGCGGTGTGGCGCGCGATCTCGACCCACGGACCCACGCCGCCCGCGGGGCTCACCTCGACCTTGAGCATGTCGACGCCGTTCGCGATCGACAGTCGCAGGAAGTACAGGTACTCGAGCGCCACATCGTTGCCGCGCAGGTCGAGCGGCGGCGAGAGCAGCAGCACGGAGCCCACATCGACGTCGCTGTTGCCGAGCGTGTTGCCCGTGAGCCAGCACGAACCCGAGCCGTCGCCGTCCGCCTGCGGCGCGAACGTCCAGTTCGGGTCGTTCACTGGCACGCCGCGCTGCCACAGCCCGCCCGTCGCGCCGACATTCACCGGCGTCCAGCCCAAGTCTGCCTCGCAATTGTCGGCGAAGGCGCTCACTTGGCTTCCCACGACAGCCGCGAGCGGCGTCGCGGGCGCGCTGGCGGGGTAGCGAATCGTCCCGCAGCTCGCCTCGTCGAACTCGTAGTACCACTGCGGCGTGTCGGAGCAGGCGAAGCCCGGCAGAGAACCCGTCCACGTGCCGCCACCCTGCGATGTGAAGCTGACGACTTGCCACGGCATTCCAGGACTCGCGCGCCAGTACGCGCGCACGGCCCCGAGCGGAGTGCCAAAGATCGTGGCGCTGAGCGCACTCGGCTGGAACGGAGCGAAGAGCACCGGCGTGGTCGCGCTGATCGCTTGGTACTCCGGCAGGCACGCGAGCGCCGCGGCCGTCATGTCCTGCGCCGAGCGCGGATGGAACGACGGGCTCACGTTGCCGAGCCCGCCGCCGCACAGGTGGCAGTAGCTCATCAGCGTGCCTTGGTTCGTGCAGACCTGCTGCGTTTGGCAGCCGCCGAAGTAGCCCGACGGCGAGCACTCGTCGACGGGCGGGCAGTAGTCGTGCGTGTGCGGCGCGGAAAAGTTGTGGCCGAGCTCGTGCGCGCACACCATGAAGTCCCAGTTCGCCGGATGCTGCTGCACCGGGAACGGCACGCTGGCGTCGAGGTTGCCCGACACCGCGAAGTTGTAGGAGTTGTCGCACAACACGCCGAGCCACGCGACGCCGCCGCCGAGGTTCGCGCCGCTCATGAAGTGGCCGACGCGCGCACCCGCGGGGATCTGGCCGACCCACGCAGCCTGAAACTCATTGAGCATCGCGCCCGAGCCGCCGCCCGTGTCGGGCGTGGACCACGGATCGCTGCCGTTGGTGTAGAAGCCAACATAGGGGAAGGTGAGGATCGTCGCGGCCTGCGTCTCAAAGCGGTCGGAGATGAAGGCCCAGAGCGTCGCCGTGTAGCTCGCCTGCGCGGCGACGTTGTTGAAGCGCTGGTAGTACTGAACATCGCTCTCGATCGCGACCCTGCACTCGCGCAGCGTGCACGAGCCCGAGCCGAGGAAGGCGGGGTTCGCGCCACCCACTGCGAGCGGAGCGGCCGGGGCGCGCGGCGCGCGCAGCATCGAGCAGGCGCCGAAGCCCGATGTGCTGGTGGAGCCGCCGGCGAGCGCCGTGAGGCTCGCTTCGCTCGTCATCAGCACGTCGCCGTTCCACCAGTCGCCTCCGGGAGCCGGACGCGAGATCAGGTGCACGAGCTCCGCGCCCGTGTCGATCCAGCCCTGCGCGCCGAGATGCGAGAACGCGAGGTGCACATCGCTGCCCGCGACGCCGCGCACCTCGCCCTTCCAGAGCGAGAGCGACAGTCCGTCGAGCAGGTCGCCCGCCGGCGCGCCGTCGACATGGAAGGCGAAGCCATGGCGCTCGAGGCGCATGCGCTCCAGCGCGAGTTCGACCGCGCTGCCATCGGGCAACGCAACGAGCATCGTCCCGATCTGGCTCAAGCCCGCGAGCGCGTCCACCCGCGCATGATCCACCGCCCACACGAACCCACCGGTCGCGCTCTCGGAGCCCGCGAGCTCCAGCGGCCACGCACCTTGGGCGCGTGCGGGCGCAGCGGTCCAGCCCATGAGGGCAACGGCCGAAAGCTGACTGAGCCCACGCATGGAAACGACGCCCATGACACTAGCGTACTCCGAAACATCGCGATCGTGTGCGCCGTGGCTCGCCTAATTTGTGCCCCCGATGTCCGCGCGCAGGAACGAGCACTCGATGCCGCCGTTGAGCACGCGCGTGGACTCGGCGCCCTTGAGGCCGAGCTCGTGCGCGATCGCGCCCGTGGGGACGAGCAGTGTGATGTGGAAACCTGTGCAGCGCTCGCGCAGCCAAGCCCCGAAGTCGCGGTAGAGGCGCGCGGCATCTCGCGTGTCGCCGATGCGCTCGCCCCAAGGCGGATTGCTGGCGAGCCACGCGCCCCAGCCCTTGCGCGGCGCGTAGTCGAGCACATTGCCCTGCTCGAACTCGAGCGCGCCTTCGAGACCCGCTGCGGCTGCGTTTTCTCGCGCGCCTTCGAGCATCTTGGCATCGAGATCTCGACCGATCAGGCGTGCCTTCGAAGGTCTCGCGGCCGCGCGCGCGTCCGCGCGCAGCTTCGCGCCGAGGCGTGCGTCGTGGCCGGGCCAGCGCTCGGCGCCGAAGCGCTCGCGGAACAGACCGGGCGCCATGTTGCGCGCGATCAGTCCGGCCTCGATGAGCACCGTACCGGAGCCGCAGAACGGATCGAGGAACGGCGCGCGCTGGTCCCAGCCCGAGACCTGCACGAGCGCGGCTGCGAAGGTCTCCGCGAGCGGCGCGCGGCCTTGGAACTTGCGCCAGCCACGCTTGTGCAGCGAATCGCCCGAGGTGTCGACGAGCAGCGTGCAGCGATCGCGGAACACATGCGCGTAGACGCCGAGCTCGGCGTCTTCCTTGGCGACCGTCGGTCGCGTGCCGTGCTTCTCGCGCAGGTGATCGCAGATGGCATCCTTGACGCGCTGCTCGATGAAGAGCGAGTGATCGAGCTCGGAAAGGGCCGTGTGCGCGTCGACGATCAGCGTGCCGTCCGCTCGCACGAAGCGCTCCCACTCCACGCCACGCGCGCCGGCGTAGAGCATGTCCGCATCGCGCGCCTCGAAGCGCGCCACGCGCATCAGCACGCGAATGGCCGTGCGCAGCCACAAGTTCGCGCGCAGCGCATCGTAGAGCGTGCCCTCGAAGTACGCGCCGCCCACCTGTCGCTCGACTTTCGAGAGGCCGAGCTCGCGCAACTCCGCATGCAAGAGCGGCTCGAGGCCCGGCGCGCAGGTGGCGAAGAAGCGCTCGCGAAGCGCTGCGGAGCTCACGCCTGCAGCTCGAGCCAAGCGTGGAACTTGGTGCGCGGAATCGGCTCGCTCATCCACGAGGTGTCCGGCAGCGGCAGGGCGAGGCACTCGCGCACCTTGAGCAGGCGCGGGATCGACTCTCGCGAGGTCGTGCCCTTCTTCGTCTTCCAACGCACTTCGCGCAGCTCCTCGATGCGCGCGACGATCGCCTCCGTGATGCGGCAGTCGCCGGCGACATAGTCGAGCACCTTGCGGCGATCGCCGTGCGCCCACTCGCGCGGCGCGTCGGCGCCGCTCATCAGCTTCTTCTCGCCGATGCCGAGCGCTTCGCCGACGGACGCGAGACCGATGGGAAAGCCGCGTTGGCACAGGAACTGGAACATCGGGTCGTAGAGGTCGAGCGCGACTTCGGCGGCGAGTTTGCGATCGCGCGCGGCGTGCGCGATCCAGCGCAGGTCGAACGACAGTCCGTTCCACGCGCAGACCTTGGCGCCAGCGAGCTGCTGCTCGCGCAGCCACGCGAGCAGCTCGCGCGCGGTCGAAGCGTCGAGCGTGCCGTGCGGCGCGCCGCTTGGGTCCTGCATGTACCAGTGGCGCAGCGCGCCGGAGTCCGTGACGGCCGCGGCGCAGGAGATGTCGAGCGGACCCGCCGAGTCGAGGTCCTGCCCCGGCGCCAAGTCGATCAGGTTGGCCGTCTCGATGTCGAAGGCGACGCGCAGCGCCTTGGCGGGCGCGGGCGGATGGTCGGAAAACAGGCTCGGCTGCTCGTGCTTGGGCATGCGGCGCATTGTGACCGCCCGACGCGCGCGGGGCTACCACGCGGGGGAAACGGCGTACCCCGTGACGCTCGTGCGAACACGGTGTAGACCTATGGGATCTCGATGCAGCCTCTCCGCACGCTCCACGCTCTTGCGCTGGCAGCCCTGCTGGCCACTCCCGTGCTCGCGCAGCTCAACCCGCCGCCCGGCCCCGCGCAGCCGCCGCAGGCGCCCGCGAAGCCTGAGGAGAAAGTCGAGCCGCCGAAGCCGCTCGACAAGACGCTGACCGATGCAATCGCGCGCAGCTATGCCACGGCCGAGCACTGGGCGTTGCAAGCGATCGTGCTCTTGTCGCTCGGCAACGACTTTCATCCCGTGGGCGCGGTGCCGTTGACGGCGGCGCTGCGAGCCGAGGATGTCAGGCTGCGGCCTTACGCGGCGGAAGTGCTGCGCGGGATGGAGCCGGCGAAACTCGCTTGCGTGGCGACCCCGGAGCTGGTCGACGCGCTTGTCGAGGTCGCCTCCAAGGAGAAGAACGAGCTTTTGAGTTCGCGCGCGGCCGAGGTGCTCGCGCGGCTGTTCGTCGATGGCCCGGGGCTCGAGCGCAAGAACTGGAAGCGCTTTTGGCAGACTCGACGCGAAACCTATGCGATCGCGGCTTGGCAGCCGCCTCCTTCGCAGGCCGCGGATGGACGCAGTTCCGCCGGCGCTTTCATCGAGCGCGCGTTCGACTTGCGCGACGCAGGCCTCGATCTCGCGATCGTGATCGACTCCACCGGCAGCATGCAGGCGGCGATCGACATAGCGCGCGACGCCATCTACGACATGGTCAGTCTGCTCTCCGGAGTCGCTCCGAAGTTGCGCCTCGGCGTCGTGCACTACAAGGATGTGACGGACTTCTCCGACGGCGCACAGCTCCTCGTCCCGATGACGAAGAAGCAGGAAGTGGTGCGCGAGAGCTTGGCGAAGCTCGTCGCCAACGGGGGCGGAGACCTGCCGGAAAATGTCGACAAGGGACTCGAGATCGCGCTGGGCAAGGAGATGGACTGGAACAAGGAAGCCAATCGGCTGATCCTCGTGATCGGCGATGCGCCTCCACATCCCTCTTCCATGGGCGCGGTGCTCCAGCTCGTGAAAGACGCGCATGACAAGCCGTTTGTGCGCGGGAGCAAGCCCCTGTCCGGCAAGCGCGAGCCTCTCAAGCCGTTCATCACCTCGACCATCGCCACGAGCCAAGCCTGCAAGGCCGAGTTCGAGCAAATTGCGAAGGCCGGCGGCGGCGCGAGCGTCTACATGGAAGTGCGCAACGGCGGCGGGCGCGCCACGAACGATGTCGAGCCGGCGCAGGCCGCGCGCTCGGTGGTCGAGCATGTGCTCCTGCTCAGCTTCGGAGCGCAGCACCGTCCGCAGCTGCAGCGCTTCACCCGCGTGTTCTTCGAGTACCGCGACGCGGGCCTGTTCAAGTAGCGCGACCGCGCGGCCGGTACATCGAGCTCTCGATCTCCTCGCGGCTCGGCGGCTTGCGCGTCCAGCGCGTGCGCTCGACTTTCAGGGCGAGCGCACGCTCGAGCTCGCGCTGCACCGCCTCGCCCTCCAGAATCCCCAAGGCGCGCGCGATCGCCTCGAAGGTCGAGATGCGCGCGGGATCGGGGTTGGCTCGCAGGCGCAGCGTCGACTCGGGGCCGGCGGGGAGGCGCACATGCGGCAGGTTTTCGAGCGCTTCCTCGTGCAGCGCGATCTTGTTGGCCTGACGCCAGTTTCCATCGGGCACGACCAGCGTGATGGGGGAGCCGAATGAGAGCTCGCGCGCGGATTCGCGCGAGAGCTCCACCGAGCGCGCCGACGGGAAGAGCAGCAGTGCTCGCGCCGGAGCCGGTGAGAGATGGTCGAGGCGCGCGCGCTCCGCGGGCAAGCCGACCACGCGCACCTCGGCATTGCGCAGCGCGATCGGCACCATGCGCGCTGTGTTCGTCGGCTTGTGGACCTCGCGGCGATGGAGCAGCACCACGACGCGTGTCGCGAGCATGCGCGCCACGACATCCTCGCACAGGCACCACTGCGGAGGCAGCGCGCAGCGCCCGCAGCGGGGTGCGCAGCGGTCGCCCGTGAGCGGCGGAAGTCCAGAAAGCTCCATGCGCGCCTAAAGCTCGAAGATCTCGAGTTGCGGCCCGTATGTTTGCGTTCGCAAGACTTGCAGGGCCGTGCCCATCTCCGTGACGCCGAAGCCGAGGTCGAGCTCGCGCTCGCCCTTCTCACGCTGAGACAGCTCGCCGAAAGGACTGAGCAGCAGGGCGCGCTTTTCCTGCTTTCGCAGCGCACGCACGAGATCGAGGGATGCACGGTCGCGCAGGCCGCGACTCGCCTGCAGCGCGACCACGAAGCGCACGCCTTCGCGCTCGAGCCACTCCGGCGTGACGCGCTCCGCGGGCTCGAGCTCCTCGCCTTCGTCGTCCACCACCGGCTGACGCTGGCGCACGATGTTCAGCCCCGAATGCTCTTCCCCCGGCTGCAGCGCGCGTTTTTGCACGAGCGTCCAGTACAGGCTCGATGTGTCCGGCAGCGCGCGCAGCGATGTCGACGAGTAGGGGACCGGAAGGTCGAAGTTCTGCAGCAGGAGCACCTTCTCGTTCTTCGCGAGCGCGCGCTCTTCGAGCCAGCGCGCGGCGAGCTCGTAGGTGTCCGGTTCGGAACGCAGGCTGCCGAGCTTCCATGCGGCAGCGGCAGGGAGCGCGAGCACGAGCCCTGCGCCCGCCGCTCGCACGACTCCACCCGAGAGCAGCTTGGGCGCGAAATCGACGCAGCGCTGGCATGCGCAGGCGGCCGCGACAGCGAGCAGCGGGACCAGCGGCAAGCCGAAGCGCTCGAAGGTCAGGTCGTAGGTGCCGAACACCGCGAGATAGGGGAGCGCGTAGCCGAGTACGACCCACAGGTCGCTTCGTCGCTCGCGCTCCGCGTCGCTGCGCGCGCGGAAGGCACCCACGAACCCGAGGAGCACTGCCAGCGCAGCGAGCAGCGTGAGCACCGGATCGAACAGTGCGAACGAGCCGCCGAGGATCCAGAAGCCGCGCCCCGTGAGCTTCGAGAGGTGGACGGTGTGACCCGCGAGCGTGAGAGTGCGTCCATCGCTCTCCATCGCGGTACCGCCACCCGCTCGATCGTCGAAGTGGAACGGGTACGCGATCCGCAGCGCGACGAGCAGAATCACGGCCGCGGCGAGCAGCGCGAGCAAGTCGCGACCGAGCGGCCCGCGCTCCTTGCGCAGCCACCACGCCAGCGCACAGGAGACGAGCACGGCAAAACCGCTCTGGAGCGCGGAGATCGCCAGCGCAGCGCCAGCGGCCGCGACCAGCGTGCCACGCCAGCCGCCGGAACTCCGCAGGTAGAGCGCTGCCCAGACTCCGAGAGCGGCCATGCCCGATGCGGCTCCGTGCGGGCGCTGCGCCGTGGAGTATGTGATGTGCAGCAGGCTCGTTGCCGTGAGTGCCGCCGCGAGCAACGCGAAGCCCGGACGAGTGAAGCGCCGCGCGATGCCCCATGCACCGACCACCGCGAACAAGGACAGCGCGAGCGACGCGAGCCGCGGACGCATCCACGGAGCGCGCGCCTGCGCGAGCAGCGCAGTCTCGTCGCCGTCGCGCTCGAGCTGGATCGCCGGCAGGCGCGCCGCGACGCTCGCACAGAGGTAGGGGTAGTAGCCCAGCGTGCGGTCGGGCCCGTCGGGTGTGAGCTCGCCGCGCAGGTACTCCGTTTGGCTCTTCAAGACATAGCCGTCCCAGTATGTCCACTGCGGAACCTGGTGGTTCAGCCCGCGCAAGCGCAGCGCGAAGGCGGCGGCGAGGATGCAGAGGAGCGCGAGCAGCTGGGAGCGGAGCGACATCATCGCGACACCTTGGAGTCTAGCAGCCCTGCAACTCGCTGCGGGGCGCTCTCAAAGCTCGAAGATCTCGATGCGTGGTCCGAACGCGCGGATCGAGAGCAGGTTCCACAGCGTCGAGCTCTCGGTGACACCGAACCCGAAGTCGGGAGCGCGCGCGCGACGCTCGTCCTCGCCCGCCGGCGCGAAGGTAGCGACCTTCTGCAGTCCCTTGCGCAGGGCCTTGAGCGACTCGACGGTCTCGGCATCGTTCACGCCACCGCGGCGCGGAGGCATCGAGACGACATAGCGAAACCCGCTCTCGCGCAGCCGGCGCGGCGTCAAGTACTCGGCGTCGGCTTCCTCCTCGTCGCTCTTCCGCGGCGGGCGGGCGATGTGGAACGACTCGCTGGAGTGCAGCTCGGATGGCAGCGTGCGCTGGAATGAGGTCCAAAAGAGCGTCTGAGAGTCGTTGAGTGCCGCGAGGGAATCGCGCGAGTAGGCGAGCGGCAGGTCGATGTTCTGCAGCAAGAGGATGCGATCCTCCTCCGGCTTCGCGTTCTGCTCCAGCCAGCGCGCCGCGCTCTCGAAGGTGTCCTCGCGCTCGCGCAGCGTTCCCAGATGCCATGCGGCCGCCAGTGGGGGAGCCAGCACGAAGAGCGCGAGCAAGGCGCCACTCGCGGATCCACGCCTAGTCTCGCCGAGGGCGTTCCAGGCACGCTGTGCGGCCCACGCGACCAGTAGCGCGAGCAGCGGAACGAGCGGGAGCACAAAGCGGTCGTAGGTCATGTCGTACACGCCGAACACGAGCACGAACGGCACGGCATACCCAAGGACGATCCACGCAGCAAAGCGCATCTCGACGTCTCGATCGACCCGCCGACGCACGAGCGCGATGCCCAGCATGAGCGCGCCGAGAGCTGAAAGCGCGAGCAGCCACGGATCGAAGCCGAGGAAGGTGTTGAGCATCACGCCGAAGCCGCGCGCGTGAAAACGCTCCGTGTAGAGCGCGTGACCTCCCATCCACATCGTCTCGGCCCCCGTGTCGTACTCGCCTGCCGCCCCGGCGCGATCGTCGAAGTGGAACGGGTAGGCCAGACGAATGCCGATCGCGAGGATCGTCAGCCACGCGAGCCCGAGGCCGAGCTCGCTTGTCACGCTCCCGCGGCGTTCGCGCAGCCACCACGCGACAACAGCGGGCACGAGGAGCGCGAAGCTGCTCTGCAACGCCGCGATCGCGAGCGTGACGGCGAGGGCGGCCACGATCCCGCTGCGAGCGCTGCTCCGCTCGCGCCACGCGACGAGCGCCCACAGAGCGAGCGCCACCATGCCCGATGCCGGACCGTGGGGCCGCTGCTCCGACGAGTAGGTGATGTGCACGAGACTGGTTGCGACCAGCGTTGCTGCGAGCAGTGCGAAGGGCGCGGACACGAAGCGCCGCGCGAGCGCCCATGCGCCGACAACAGCGCCCAAGGACAGCAGCATGGCCGCGACACGGATACGCACCCACGGCTCGCGCGCGGATCCGAGCGCCGCACCGAGCGCACCGCTGTTGCCGTGGTCCGCGGGTATTCGGGGCAACACTGCGGCCACCGAGGAGGTCAGGTACGGGTAGTAGCCGAGGTTCATGTCGGGCCACTTCACCGAATCGGGCGCGCGCAGGTGTTGGGTTTGCACGAGCTCGACATAACCATCGAGATAGGTCCAGTGAGGCAACTGGTGGTGCAGCCCGCGCACACGCAAGGCGAACGCGAGCGCCACGATCGCGAGCAACGCTGACAGTTCCTTGTAAGTCGTCTTCTTCATCGCTCAGCGCACTCGCTGGCACCACTCGCAGGCGCACTTGGGATCGAAGAGCGCCGCGTCGGCGTCGACGGCTTCCGTGTTCGATGCATAGCCCAACTGCGCGAGGTTCGCGACCGTGGCGGCATCGGTGCGCTTGAATGCCGCGAAGCGCTCGCCCTTCCAGCCCGCGAGCCACTGCGTGAGACGGGCGTGCAGCTCCTTCGCGCGCTGGGGCTCGCTCTCTGCAAGGTCGCGCTCGCAGCCCGGGTCCTCGGTGAGGTGGAACAACTCGAACTGGTGCAGCTCACGGTGCGTCTTCTGCTCGGGTTCGTCGCTCAGCGCGAGCTGGAGCACGAGGTGCCAGCCATCGGCTGTGATCGACGCGGCCGTGCGCGCGCCCGAGAGTGCGAAGCGTGGAGTGTTGACGGGCTCGAGCCGCGCGAGACTGCGACCCGGGAACTGCGCGCGCTCGAGCCCAGCGAGATCGAGCAGCGTGCGCCCGAGGTCCGAGTTCTGCACGGGGCCGTCGAAGCGGGTGCCAGCGGGCGCGTCGGGCCATGCGATCGCCAGCGGCACATGCAGCGTGTCGGGATAGATGTCCTTGTGGGCCCACCAGATGCCGTGGCGACCGAGCACCTCGCCGTGGTCGCCTGTCAGCGCGACGATGCCCTCTCTCACGCGGGGATGCTCGAGCAGCCGCAACAGCTGCTGCTCTTGGCTCGCGATCTCGCCGCAGTAGAGCGCGCGGATGTAGTCCGCATCGCGCACACCCGGCAAGTTCGGCGGCACGCGCATCCCGGGCTCCGGCTCGATCGCTGTCGAGCGCGGATCTCTGCCAGCAGGATAGAAGCGCGTATCGAAAGGCGGCGGCGGCTCGTAGGGCCCGTGCGCGTCGAATACATGCACCCACGCGAACACGGAGCGATCGCGCGCCTCGTCGAGCAGCCGCAGCGCCGCATCGACCGTCTTCTTCGACGGGCGCGTCGCTTGCGGCGCGATCATGCGCTCGAAGCCCTGTCCGAGGCCAGAGTGCCCGGGCGTGAGCAGGTTGAGGCTCGTCGTAGCGAAGGTGTGCCAGCCTGCGTCGCGGAAGTGCTCGGCCAGCACGACGGGATCGTCCGCGAACATCGTTTGGTTGTCGGTGATGCCGCTGTCGCGCGGATGCAGGCCCGCGAGGATCGCGACATGCGACGGAACGGTGATGTTGATCGTCGACCAGCAATCCGTGAAGGTCACGCCGCGCGCGCCGATCGCGTGCAGCGCGGGCGTCTCGATCGCGACGCTGCGCGGCAAGCCCTCGACATGGTCGCCGCGATGCGTGTCGGAGGTGATCAGGAGCACGGTGCGCGGCGCGGCTTCCGGCACATGCATGCGCGGCGCAGGCAGCCCGACGAGCACATAGCCCTGCAAGGGCTCCGCGATCGAGAGCGTGAGCTCGACCGCCTCGCCGCTCGCAGCCCCGAGGTCCACGAGCAGCGTGTGCCAGCGCGGCGCGAAGTCGAGCTCGATGCGCTGCTGCACTTCGCGACCGCCTTCGAGGCGCGCGCGCAGTTCCAAGGCCGCAGTCGCGGCACCGTCGCGCTTCTCGAGCACTCCGTACTCGAGCGCCAGCTTGCCACCGGTGCCGGGCGAGCGCGCGACCCCGCTCATCGTCCACCCCGGCTGCAAGAGGCGCGTCGGCCTGCTCTCCAGTGAGAACTGCACCGGGAGCTCGAGCGCGGGTTCCGATCCGATCAAGTCGCGCCATGCAGCGGACAAGGCGCGGTCTTCTGCTTGCGGCGAGGCCGGCGCACGCGCTGCAAGCTCGAAGCGCGCACCCAGCGCCTTGGTGTGCAGCCCGCCCGCCGAGCCGGAATCCGATTCTGCGCACGCCGCGAGCACCGCGAAGAGCGAGAGGAACGCAGCCAGCTTCATCACGGCGATTCTAGAAGCTGGAAGCCCGTAAGCATGTCATTTCCTTCACCACGCGGAATCCACGCTCGCACGGCCCGGACATCGACCGCAATATGAAATCCATGAAGAACATCCCCTCGTTGCTGCTCGCCGGTGTCGCCGGTCTCGGGCTCCTCTCTTCCACCGCATCGGCCCAGTTGGACCACGATGGCGCGCTGTGGGAGATGTTCCTCGCGCAGGGCGACCTCGCTGGCATCGATCCCGACTGGAAGAACATGCGCTGGTGGTTCGACGCGCAGGGGCGCTGGCGTGACGAGGGCGAGCAGCTCGACACGACGATCGTGCGACCGGGCATCGGCTATGCGCTGACCGAACGGGTGACCGTCTTCGCCGGCTATGCCCTGATCGGAACGCATCCGAAGAGCGGCGACAACACTACGGAGAACCGCATCTGGCAGCAGCTCGTGTGGAATGTGCCGATCGAGGGCGACTACAAGCTGCAGCTGCGCTCGCGGCTCGAGCAGCGCTATGTGGAGGACGCCGATGACACCGGCTGGCGCTTCCGCCAGTTCGCCAAGTACACGCGGTCGATGAGCGCGGACGGCAAGCGTTATCTGAGCGCCTGGGATGAGGTCTTCTACGAGCTCAACGACACGGACTTTGGCCAGAACACCGGGCTGCGCCAGAACCGCGCGTTTGTCGGGCTCGGTTGGTTCCTCGACGAGGCGCGCACGATCGCGTTCGAGGGCGGCTACCTGAACCAGTGGATCTCGAAGCCGGGCGACGATCGCATGAACCACGCGCTGTCGCTCAACCTGCTCGTCACTTTCTGATGTCGCGCGCGCTGCGTGCGGCAGCGTCGAGCGCCTCGACGACGCGCGGCAGGTCGCGCCAGCAGTCCAGAGTCGAGACGGGCAGGATCGTCCAGCCCAAGGCCGCGAGCACGGAGCCGCGCACGGCCTCGCGATCGAGAGTGGTCGGAGCGAGCGCCCAATGCGCGCCGTCGAGTTCGACTCCGAGGAGCCAACGCTCGGGTGCGCGCGCGTCGGCCAACGCGAGCGAGATGCGGTAGTCGCGCGAGCGACCCACATGCGTGTCGACCTGCCAGCCACGCGCGCGCAACGCTTCGGCGAGTTCGCGTTCGAGCGCGGAAACGGCGATTTCGCGTCGCGTCCCGCCCTCGCTCGAGGTCGACGGCACGACGCCCAGCTCCGCGTACTCGAGATAGCTCCGCAGGTCCTGCACGCCGCGCGCTCGACACCGCGCGGGATCCAGCTGCGAAGCGCGCATCGAGGAGAACACGACGACCTTCTCCTTCGCACGCGTGATCGCGACATTGAGGCGCCGCTCGCCGCCGGATGTGCCGAGCGGCCCGAAGTTGTGGTGGATGCGACCGGAGGCGTCTGGCCCGTAGCCGATGGAGAAGAGCATCGTGGCGCGCTCGTCGCCCTGCACGCTCTCGAGGTTCTTGACGAACAGGTCCTCGCCTTGCTGCGCGGCCTTCTCGCGGTTCTTCCGCGCCGTTTCGTCCGCGTCGAGCGCAAGATCGAGCAGGTCCGCGACGAGCTTCTGTTGAGCCACGCTGAATGTGACGATGCCGATGGAGCGGTTGGCGGGAATGTCCGCGTCGCTGCGCAGCCTTCGCAGCGCTTCTTCCACGACCGCGCGCGCCTCGAGCTCGTTGGTCGCCGTGCCCGCGCGGTCGTAGACGCCTTTCACGAGACGGAACTCGACACCTAGGTCGGGATGCGCGCGCGCAGGGGCCGGGAATGTCTGCAGCGCGCCGCCGTACGAGCGTCGGTTCGCGAATTCGATCAGGCGCTCGTCGCGCGAGCGGTAGTGCCACAGGAGCGAGAGTTCGGGGATCCCAGCGCCGGAGCAACCGTCGAGCACGCTCTCGTGCTGCTCGCCTTCCTCGAGTTCCTCCTCTGAGTCTTCGCTGGAGCGCGCGTCGAAGAACGAGGTCGGCGGAAGTTGCTTCGAGTCGCCGACGACGACGGCATGGCGGCCGCGCGAGAGCGCACAGGCCGCGTCCCACACCGGAACCTGCGAGGCCTCGTCGATCACGACGAGATCGAACTTCGGGAAGTCCGGCGGCAGGAACTGCGCCGCGGAAAGCGGGCTGGCGAGTACGACGGGCTTGAGCGCGAGAAGCGCGGGGCCCGTCTCGCCCATCACGCGACGAATGGTGCGCCGCATGGTCTGGCGACTCTTGAGATCCGCGAGCGTCCGCACAGCTTCGCGATGTTCGCGGGTGTCGTCGTCGAAGAACGCCTTGGCACGATCGCGGGCGACGCAGTCAATCGCGTCGCTGGCCCCATCGAAGTAGTCCCTCATGCAGGCGTGGAGCGCGCGCCGCAGCTCGGCGACTCGGCCACCGCTGCAGTTGCCGAGTTCGAGCTCGCGCCGCAGCCGGCTCTCGATCCAGCCTTGTAGCGCACTGGCCCGTGTCGCGACTTCCGCGCTGCGTGGCGCGAGTCGTCCCTGCTCCAGCGCCTGCGCGATGGGCTCGAGGCCGAGCCGGAGCGCGAGCCCGCGCTCGACGCAGTACGCGCTCCAGATGTCCCAGTCCGGCTGCTTCGCGATCCACCGGCCGATGCGCGCTCGCTCGTCGCGGAATGCGGTCGCTGTGCTCTCGGGCGCCAAGGCCAGCAGCCTTGCAGCGCTCGCGCGCCGCTCCTCGAGCGCCTGCAGCGGCGCTTCCAGCGAGCGCAGGCGGGACGCGACCAGCGCGGAACCGACGAGATTCGCCGTGCGCGAACCCACGGCGTTCAACAGGTGCGGATCCTGCTCGCGCAGCACGGCGTACACTTCGCGCGCCGCCGCGAGCCGCCGCCGCGCCGCTTCGACATCGATGCGCTCCGCTCGTCCACGCAGCTTCGAGAGCGCCTGCTCGTGGGGCGGGAGCGCGTCGAGTGCCGCCTTCGTCGCCAGAAGCGCGCCGACGGCGGCCTCGAGACCCGCGCCATCCTTCGCAGGCGAAATCCGCGCGTGGGGGATGAGTTCCTTGCGCACGCGGCGTCGCGAGAACCATGCGAACACAAAGAACTGCTCGCGTGCGACGCGCAGGGTCTGCTGCAGCGCGGCGAGCGGCAGGGACAGCGCGGTGAATTCCCACGCTGCGTCGAGCGACCGACGAGCCTGTTGCGCCGCTTCCTCGAGCGCCAGCGCTCGCTCGAGCGCATCGAATTCGACTGCGGGCGAGCTCGCGCCGAGCGCCCCAGCCACGCCGGCACTGGCCGCGCTCTCGTCGCACAAGAAGCGCGCGAGCATCGCGAGACGATTCGCCGCGGCAACATCGAGCGGCGGCGGAGCTCCGAGCGCCTGGGCCAGCCCGGTGGCGATCTGCTCCACCTGCGCAAGCGCGCCATCGAGCTCGCCGAGCGCACGGGCTCCATCGCGAACTTCCTCGTCGCGCAGCGCGCGTGTCGGTCGGAAGTCTTGGAGCGCGGCGGCAAGCTCCGGACTGCACTGCTCGGCGGCAAGCCCGAGCGTGCGAGCGCGCTCGGCGAGCGCGGCCAGCCCGAGGCGACGCAGCGGCACTCCGAGCACACCGTCGAGCCGCGGGCTCGCGCCCCCAAGCTCCACTCGAGCCGCGATCGCGAGATCGATGGCTTCGTGGAGCGTCACCTCGCCCTCCTGCGCATCGTGGAGCAGCTCCTTCACGCGTGCGAGGCTCGCGCAGGCGCCGTCGAGAGCCTCCCCCTTCTCCGGAAAACGCCGCGCGCCGTTCGCGGCGCGGCCCGACAGGATCGCGAGCCCGTCCTTCACTTGCGCGAGGAAGCGCGTGCGCGTCGCTTCGCTCGGGTGCAGGTTCAGCGCGTAGGCCCCGAGTCCGGCGCGCGCGAGGCGCTTGGCCACGACATCGAGGGCGGCGCTCTTCTCCGCGAGAAACAGCACGCGCTTGCCGCGCGCGATCGACTCGCACAGCAGGTTGGTGATGGTCTGGCTCTTGCCGGTGCCCGGCGGACCCTGCAACACGAATGTCGCATCGCCCATCGCCGCCGCGATCGCGGCGAGCTGCGAACTGTCCGCGGGCAGGGGCAGGCGCACATCGCGACGCTGCATCGCGCCCTCGATGTCCTTGGGCAGCGGCAGTGTGCGCCGCGCGACATCGAGGGACGGGACGCCGAGCAGCGTGGACACGAGCGGATGTGCGATCAGGTCCGCGCCGCGGTGGCGCATCTCATGCACGAGAGGCAGCTTGCGGAACTGCCATGTTCCGAGCTTCGCGAGCGGGCGCACCGTGCAGCCGCGGACATCGCGCACCGCGGTTCTGACGCGAGCGAGGAACTGGACCACATCGACGCCCTGCTCGTCCTCGGGAAGCTCGGCTTCCAGCTGGAGCTCGACACCGTGGACCTGACGCATGTACTCGGCCAGCGCGGCATTGGTGATCGTCTCTTCGCGCAGCGGCACGACGCGATAGCCCTCGCGCCGCGAGACGCGCTCGAGCTCGACGGGCACGAGCATCAGCGGAGCGAGAAACGTGCCACTGCGGCCATCGACGGAAAACTGCAGGAATCCGATCGCAACATACAGCGAGCGGGCGCCCGTCTCTTCGAGCGCCGAGCGGCCTTCGCGCGCGAGCTTGGTGGCGCGTTCGTAGAGCGCGAGCTCGGGGACGCGCGTCGTCAGCCAGCCATGCTTGAGTTGCGCTCTCGTCTCCTCGCCTCCCTGCGACTCCACCAGTGGCGGACATGCGACTAGCTGCAGCTTGCGCTCGTCCCACAGGTAATTCTCGAGCGCCCCGAGCGCATCGTCGCCCTCAAAGAGCAGCGGCACGCCGGTCTTGTCCCAACGATCGTTGAGCAAGCGATTGCGCAGCGTCAGGTCGAGCAGACGCTTCATCCAGCGCTCGAGGTTGCGCTCGGGACGAGAGCGATCGGCGCGCGTCGCCGCGCTGACCTGCACCGGTCCGCGCGGAGTCCAGGCCTGCGAGTGCACTTCGCGCACGAGCCGCTCTCCGATCCCGCGTAGCTCAAGGCTCTCGGTCACGGGGTGCACGCCCGCCAATCGCGCGGCGCGCAGGTCGACGATGTGTGTCGCGTCCTCCGCGAGGCCCGCGAGCCAGCCCTCGCCTGCCTCCAGCGCAGCGGCGAACGAACCCTCGCCACCGGTGAAGATCGTCGCATCGAGAATCCGCACCTCGCCCAGGTCGACGCGGTTCTTCACGCGTGACTTGCCGAGGTGATAGGGCTCCGCGAAGTGCTCGTCCTCGACGAAGAAGCCGAGCGCGGCGTGGCCAGCGCCGATGACGAGCACCACATGCAAGTCCGCGCGCTCGAGCAGCGCGGCCGCGGCGCACGCCATGTCGACGCAGTTGCCCATGCGCTCGGCAGCGACCTCGGTGATCGTGCGCAGGCGCTGTCCGCGCTCGTCGAAACGCACGGCTCCGCTCGCGTAGTTGCTGATCCGCGCCGCGAGCGCCTCGCAGCACGCCTCGGCGATCCGCTGCACGCGTTCGGGACTGCCCGACTGATAGCCGTCGAGCGCGTTGCTGCCCGTGCGTCGCTCGAGTCGGCTCGCAGCGTCGGTGAGGAACTCCGACACGACCAGCGCATTCGGCGCGACAAACGCAGCGATCGTCTCCCATGCTCCCGCGTTCCCGTACCAGTGCGTGCGCGGCAGCACTTCGATGCGCTGTGTCGCACGCGCGAGCGGATTGTCCTGCAAGTCGACGAGCGTCGCCTCGACCTCGACATGCGTGCGCTCGGTGTGTCCCGTCAGCAGCGAGAGCGGCAGGCAAAAGCGCGAGAGATCGACGGACAGCACTCCGCCCGCCGGCAGCGACTCGATCGCCGCCTCGAACGGCGCGAGGGGGGCCGCCAGACCCACGAGCGCGATGCGCAGCTTCGCGGCGCCGAGTCCCTGTGGTGCCTCGATGCGCGCCGAGCGGACACAACTGACTCCATTCGCCTCGAATGCGGCGGAGGTCGGCGACTGCGTCACCAGACTCAGGGTCGTGGGTGCGGATTGCATCGTCGGGGGCGTGCGCGCGGTGCAGTGGGGGACAGGGACACAGCGGCCGCGAGCCGCGATTCTAGCGCGCGCGTGCGATAGAATTCCCGGGACGCGCTGCCGAGCGGCGTTGACTCAGATCGTCCCGGCCGCGATCGCCTCGCGGATCCACGGGACGACCTCGTCGAGCACATCTTCGAGCGGCGTCGCGGCTTCGAAGCCGAGCAGGCGCTTCGCCTTGTCGGTGTTGGGCACGCGGTGCTGCACATCGTGCGCGAAGCCGGGGTCGCTCACGAAGCGCAACGGCCTTGCGCCACCGTGGACCTTCTTCCAGATCATCTCCGCGAGCTCGAGCACGGTCGTCGCGCGCGGGGTCGAGACATTGAAGTCCTCGTTGAGCGCCGCAGGGTGCTCCATGCACACTCGGATGCCGCGCGCGACATCGCCGCCGTATGTATAGCAGCGCACCTGCTGGCCGTCGCCGAGGATGTGCAGCGGATCCTGCCCGCGCAGCACTTTCTGCGCGATGTCGGGCACGACATGGCTCAGCGCGAGCTTGACATTGCCGCTCATCACCTCGTGCTCGCCGAGCGCGCGGCTCTCGCCGATTCCGACGCAGTTGAACGGCCGCACGATCGTGGTCGGCAGGTCGTACTGCTCGCGCGCGCCCTTGGCGAAGTACTCGCAGGCGAGCTTCTGGAAGCCGTAGGTCGAAAACGGCGGGGGACAGCGCAGTTGCTCGCCTTCCGGCGTCGGGAACACGGTGGCGTTCTCGTACACCATCGACGACGAGAGCAGCGTGACTTTTTGCAGGCGTCCGCCGGCCTTGCGCGAGGCGATCGCGGAGTCGTACGCGCCGGCGATGATGCGCTCGTTCTCGGCGATCAGGTCGTAGGCGTAGGTGTGGAAGTACGAGATGCCGCCGATCATCGCCGCGGCCGCGACGAAGTGATCGCAGTCGGCCAGCAGGCGCGTGAGCAGCGCGACATCCTTCGCGTCGCCCTCGACGAGGCAAAAGCGCGGGTGGCGGTCGTAGCTCTTCGCGACGCGGCCGTACTTCGAGAAGTTGTCGAGGCCGACGACTTCGTGACCTTGGGCGAGCAGCTCTTCGACGAGGTAGCCGCAGATGAAGCCGTTCGAGCCTGTGACGAGGACCTTCATACGACGGAGATTCCGACCTTGGTGATGTTCCAGATGTCGATGACCGTCTTGCCCTTGAAGTCGGCCCTGCGGTACGCGGTGTGCGGCGTGCCGATGAAGAGCAGGTCGCAGCGCTCGACGGCAGCGTCGAAGGAGACGAAGCGCTCGTCGGCGACGAACGGATCGCTGCACACGACTGCGCGGCACTCGCGCTCGAGGGTCTTCTTGAGCTTGTACGCGAGCGACTCGCGCGGATCGTCGCTGTCGCCCTTGAACGCCATGCCGAGGATGCCGACGGTGAGCTCGCGCAGCGGCCAGCGCAGCAGCGCGCGGCGCACGAGGTAGTTCGGCAGCCCTTCGTTGACGAGCATCGCGGAATGCCCGAGGAAGAAGGCATTTTCGTGGAACGACGCGATCTGCATCGTGTCCTTGAAGAGGCACGGGCCCGCGGCGAAGCCGGCCTTCGGGAAGGCCTTGGCGCGCGGGTACTTCTCGGTCATCGCGCGATGTATCTCGTAGAAGTCGAGCCCGTGCTCGTTCGCGATCATGAAGAACTGGTTGGCGGTGGCGAACTGGATGTAGCGCCATGTGTTGTTGAAGAGCTTGGTGAGCTCCGCCGCGCGCGGCTCCATCTCGATCACGTCGGGCGTCAGCGTGCGGAACAGCTCCGCCGCGCGCGCCCGCGCCCGCGCGCTCGTGCCCGACACGATCTGCGGCAGGGTCGCGATCTCCTCGAGCGCCACGCCCTCCGCCACGCGCTCCGGGCAGAACGCCACATCGACCTCGATCTGCTCGCGCGCGAGCGCCGCCGCGAGGCGCTCCGTCGTCCCCGGGTAGACCGTGCTGCGCAGCACGAGCAGCTGTCCCTTGCGCAGGAACGTGCGGTCGGCCGCGATCAAGTCGTCGTAGACCTCGAAGCGCGGATTCAGGTGCTCGTCGAGCGGCGTGCCGATGACCGTGATGACGATCTGTGCGCGCTCGAGGCAGCCCTTGTCGCTCGTGCAGCGGAACGAGCCAGCGGCGAGCACCTTCGGCAGGAGCTCGTCCGCGCCCTTGTCCGCGAACGGCATGCGCCCCGCGTTCGTCTCCGCGACTTTCGTCGGATCGATGTCGAGCCCGACCACCCGATGCCCCGCCCGCGCGAGCGCGAGCCCGAGCGGCAGCCCGACATGCCCACACCCACCGATGATGACGATCTCGCTCATGGTCCCAGCCAGCGCCTCGGCGCCCCTATCCTACGCGCCCTTCGCCACCGCCCGCTCGGCTCACCCCTGCCCGTGGCCAGCCCGTCACGGCCCGCCCAGAAAAAAGCTCCCTCCGGCCTCCCAGCCGCCGCAGCGCGTCACGCGTCGACGGCCGGCACATAGTCCTTCGCGCCGGGGTCGAGCTGGCCGGTGGCGCGGACATAGATGTCGAACAGCTTCTGCTCGAGGGGGAAGCCGTAGCGCTGGTTCTTGAGACGCCAGCGGGCGACTTGCGCGAGGGTCGCGCGCATCCACTTGGGGCCCTCGTGGATTTTGCGGTCGTAGATGGCGCTGGTGTTGTTGTAGAGGCGCCAAGTCTCGCGCACATCGTCGGGGAGCGGCGTGTTGTGCGAGTTGTACTTGTACTCGAAGCACTTGCCCCACTCGTGGAAGTCCTTCGGCGGCACATAGCCGAGCTTCTTGGCGGTCTCGAAGTCCTCCGTGCCTGGGATCGGGCGGAACGGATAGACCTCGGAGCCGGCGGAGGGGAAGAGGTACTTCACGCCGGCGGCGACGCGCAGCGTCTCGCGCATCGACTCGGGCGTCTCGCCGGGGTAGCCGATGATCCAGAATGTCCCGGGCGTGATGCCGCGGCGGTAGAGCTCGCCAATCGCGTACGGAATGTTGGAGAGCTTGATTTCCTTCTTGATGCGCTCCTGCATTTGCGCGGTGCCGGTCTCGGCGCCGAGCCACAGGAGGTGGCAGCGCGAATCGCGCAGCAAGTCGAGCGTCTCCTGCTTGTAGCGCGCGATGGTCTCGATCTCGATCGTGCCGTTCCAGTGGATCGGCACTTTGAGCTCGATCAGCTTCTCGCAGAAGGCCTTGGTGCGTTTCTCGGCCACGCCCCAGTTCGCGTCTTGGAAGCGCAGCACATCGAACTTGAAGCGCTGCTGCAGCTCGGCGATCTCCTCGGCCAGCGCCTCGCCGGAGATGGCCTTGTAGCGCTTGCCGGTGATGAGCGGCGAGCAGCAGAATGTGCAGGGCTCGGGGCAACCGAAGCTCGAGAAGTGGCTGAAGGCGCGCGGCGGGTTGTCGGGCGTCCACTTGCCCGGCAGCGGGAAGCGGTGGCGCACCTTCATGCGCGTGGGCTTGGTCTGCAGCTCGGCGTAGCGCTCGTACTCGAGCAGGTGCCACGGCACCTTCCCGAACTTGTCGAAGCCGACGACCTCGCGGTGGTCGGTGTAGACCACGCGCCCGTCGCGCCACAGCGCGAGTCCGGGCACGGAGTCGAGCGGCTCGCCCGCGTCGAGCGCGCGCACCACCTCGTCGAAGGTGAGCTCACCCTGCCCGATGCCGACTGCGTCCGCGATCCCATGCTCGAAGTACAGCTCAGGGATGACGCTCGGGAACCAGCCGCCCCAGATGATCGGGAGGTTGGGGTAGCGCTCGCGCACGGCCTTGGCGACCACATAGCCGTCGTAGACCTGGTACCCCAGGATGCACGAGCTCGCGAAGCACAGCGCGCCGTCGCAGGCCTCGAGCACGCGCTCGAGGTACTTGGGCTCGATCATCGCGTCGATCAGGATCACCTCGCAGCCGTTGGCCACGGGCCCGATCGCGATCTGCAGCAGCTCGAGCGGCAGGAGGTCGGCGCTGAAGATCTCCCCACGGGTCGGGTCGGCCCGGTGGGGGAGGAACAGCACGACCTTGCGGCGACGGTGGATCATGGGGCTCTCGGGCCGGCCCAGCGAGCGGGCGTCCGTGCGGGGCCGCCAACTCTCACGAGCACGGAATAGTATGCCCGAGGTAGCGTCCGCAGGGGGGCGTGGCGGGCTTATCGGCCGCGGGCCCCGAAGATCTGACGACGGGGGACCCGACAGCGGGGCCCCGAGCCCACCCCGAGGGCTCAGGAAGCGGGCCTACTGGGCCCCGTAGGTCGCGAGCACCCACTCCGCCCAAGCCCTGTCGAACTCGGCGTAGGAGAGCCCGAGGTGCTCCTTGAAGAGCTCGCGGTGCACCTCGGGCATGTTCGAGCCGTCGGGGATGCGCTGGGCGTTCAGGCGGCCCTTGAGGGCGCCGCAGAACTTGGCGAACTCGGCGGGCTTGTGCTTCGCGAGGTACTGGACCATCGACCATGTCGCGTAGTGGCGATCGAGGGTCAGGTCCGAGTACTCCTTCATGCTCATCAGCTCGGCCATGCGCGGAGCCTTCTCGCCGACGACGAGCTTGCGCACCTCGGGCTCCCACTTCTCCTTGCGCGTCGTCTGGGCGATGCCGCCCTCCGCCGAGTCGAAGGAGTTGAAGCGCGGCCCGATCTCGCGCTCGACCATGTGCGCGAGGCCCTCGCGCAGCCAGATCGGCGTGTCGTAGCTGTAGTGCTTGAAGCCGTCGAACAGGTTGATGGCGAGGTTGAAGCCGAGGTGCCCGTGCAGGCCCTCGTCCTCGCGCAGGCCCTCCTCGGAACAGTGGATGGTGACCGAGAGCGTCTCGAGCGCCATCGCGTTCCAGCGCTGGGTCTTCTTCGTCAGCAGTCCGAACTGGTTCTGCAGGAAGCCCGTGAGGTTGGCCTCGGCGGGCACGATCAGCACCTCGTACTTGCCGGCCTGCCCGAGGTACGGGCCCGTGCCCAGATAGGGTCCGGTGCCGTCGTAGAGCGTGCCCTTGGGCGGGAACTTCAGGTCCTTCGCGCCCAAGATCTCGAGCATGCGCGCGTAGATCTCCTCGCAGCGCTGGGCATAGAGGTGCGCGCGCAGCCACGGGTCGAGGATCTTCGACTTCGGGTCGACATCGGGCAGCACCTGCTGCAGCCGCGCGAGCTCCTTGCGGAGTTTTTCCTTTTCCTCCTGCTTGACCTTGTGCGGCCCGAGCGCGATCCCGATCTCGAAGTGCGCCGTCTCGATCCACTTGATCTCGCAGGTGGGGAGCACGCTGTCGATCTTGCGCGTCGACTCCTCCTTGCCGAAGGCGAACTCGCCGTGACTCGCGATGCCCGCCTGCTCCATCAGGGCCTTGTCGCCCTTGCACCACGGGCACAGGCTCGGGTCGTTCTTGCGCAGGTCCTTGGACTGGGCGCCGAGCGGCAGCGCGAAGGCGAGCGCGAGAAGCACAGCGAGGTGGCGGGAGACCTGCATGGGCCTTCGCGGCGCGGGCCTAGCCGCGCTCCTTCCACTTTTTCGCGAGCTCGATCGCCTCGAACACGGGCAGGTTGGCGATCGGGAGGTCGCCGTCGACGATGCCGCGCATGGCGTTGATGGCCGCGACGCGGATCGAGTTGTCGGTGCTGTCGAGCTGCGACTTGACGGCAGCGAGCGCGTCCTTCGTGCCGCAGCCCGCGAGCAGGTTGAGCGCCGCGACCTGCTGCTTGCGCTCGCCCTTGGCGAGCAGCTCGAGCGCGAACTTCGTCGACTCGCCGTCGCGCACCGCCGCGAGCGCCGCACGGATCTCGACGCCCTTCTTGCCCCAGTCGGAGACAGCGCTGCGGCCGAGCACATCGAGCCCCTCGTGGGAGCCCGCGGCCGTCGCGCACAGCGCCGCCGCGTAGAGCTCGACCGCGCCGCCCTCGAGCTTCTCGTCCTTGGCGAGCGCCGCGCGCGCCTTGCCGAGCGCGTCCTGTGCGGCCTTCGCCAGCTCGCTATCGGGGAACGCCGCGCAGCGCGCGAGCGCCCATGTGCGCACATCGCGCGACTTGTCCGCGAAGGACGGCGCGAGCAGGCGCGTGTGCTCCGCGCTCGTCACGCGGTCGAGCACGGCCTCGATGCGCAGGCGCGCTTCGACATTGCGCTCCTTGCCCATGGCCGCGATCAGGCCCGGCGCCACCATCGCGCCCGCCCCGACGAGCGCAGCCTCGGCTTGCTCGGCCATCTCGGGCGTGCCCGCCTTGCGCAGGCGCTCGATGTCGGTCTTGACCGTCGCGGCCTTGTCCGCGGGGATCACCGGCCACTCGCTCGCTCGCGCGATGTCCTTCGCCGCCTCGCCCGTGCGCGGCGCCCCGTCCCCCTTCTGCCGGAACAGCGGATCCTGAGCGAAGGCGAGCGGAGCGAGGGCGAGCGCGGCGACGGCGAAAAAGTTCAACGGCGACCTTGCATGCGATGGAGGAGCGACGCGGGAGGGATGTCGGCCCACGCCGGGTCGACCACCGTCAGTCGATGCCCATCGTATGCTCGGTCGAGATCCTCGCGGACGGTCTCGATCGGCAGCCAAGGAAAGTGAAAGGCCTCGACGCGCACGGTGGTCGCCATCGGGACCGATCCATCGGTGCGTGCGACGCGGCGCAGCACGGCGAATGTGCCGACCTCCTCGATCACCTCGCTCCACTCGCCGTCCGGGAGGTCGAGCGCCACGCCCCACGGCAGGATGCCGAGCGAACTGAACCCGCCTTCGACGACCTCGCCCACGGTGCCGTCCTCGCGCACCGGTCCGGTGTAAGCCCCCTCGGCGAGCGCGCCGCGCAGAGCCTGCGCGTCGGCCTTGGCCTTGGCGTGGGCCTCGGGAGCGAGCAGGCGCGCCACATGGCGTGGCAGGACGATGTTGGTGAGCGCGAGGCGGCGCAGGTGCGCTGGACTCGCCGCGGGCTCGAGCCGCTCGATGTAGACGCTGGCCTCGTCGATCTCGCGGCCTTCGATGCCCACGCGCTCGTCGAGCGCGAAGGCGACGGTGGCGGGGAACTTGGGAGTCGGCGCGGGCGCGGCTGCTCTCTGGCAGGCGACGAGCGCAAGCGTGACGAACGAGAGGGCGACGAGTGCGAGCGCCGCGTGGCGGGGGAGCGTGCTCACGGAACCTGCTCAGGCCTCGAGGCGGACATCGAAGCGGCTCACGAATTGCAGCGTGCGCGTGGTCAGGAACTCGTAGGCTTCGAGCACATGCTGCTCGAGCGGCTCGAGGCCGCGGGCCACGAGGATCGGCGGGAAAGAGGCCTGATTCTCGAGGAACAGCGAGCGCGGGTCGCCGTGGAACGACTCGATGCGCAGCGCGTGGGCGTTGGGTTGGGTCTCGTTGGGCGGGAACACCAGGCGCAGGCCGTAGAGCTGCGGAGTGCGGCCGAAGTCCTCGACCTCCTCCGAGAAGCTGAACATGCCTTCCTTCATGTACTCGCGCGAGTCGCGGAAGCAGCGCGGGTTGGCCAGCGTGCGCAGCGTGACCTGATGGGCGGTCAGCACCTGCACGCCCTGCAGCTCGCAGGCCTGCTGGCCGATGCGGCGCACGCGCTGGGCGAACTCCTCGACCGTGAGCGCCGAGAGCTCCTCGCGGAACATCATGCGGTCGGAGGCGAAGGTGACCGACGAGATCGCGCCCGGCCGCGCGGCGGGGTTGGAGAGCGCGGCGCCGTCCTGCAGCACGGAGAAGTCGGTGTAGACGGGGTGCCCCTGCTCGAAGAGCTGGTTGTGCAGGCGCTGGAGCCGAGCCGGGTCGGGCTCGACCAGCGGGTGCAGGATCTCGCTGTGCAGGGCGATCGTGCGCGGGGCGTAGTGCAGGTCCATCATGTCCCAGTCTAGAACGAAAGCGTGGGCTCCCCAGATGGGGAGCCCGCTCCGACGGGACAGCGCCCCCCCCCGTGCCCCCCTCGCTCGCCCCCTCGCGCGACCCAGCCGTGGGCCGGTCGGTCGGATTTGTCTGTCCGTTCGTTAACCTTCCGGCCCCGCGGCTCGTAATGGAGCCGATGGGTCCCTCCGCGGGCCCAACCGGATCCCCCACAAACTCCGAGCGAGGCCTCCTCCAGAGCTACCTCGCTAGGCCCCTCGCGGGCTAGCAACCGTCCTCACGACCCATGCTTTTGCACCTCGGCCTGTGTCTCCTCGTCCTCGCCCCGCAGGGCGCCTCCTCGGCCACGATCCCCGCCCGACCGGCGGTCGCGGCGCAGCCGGCCCCGGCCGTCTCCTCGCAGGGTGCCACCTCGATGTTCGGAGAGCCGGTGGTCGTCCACGGCCGCCGGATCACCGACGACGAGATCCAGCGCTTCCTGTGCGCCTCGGTCGGCGGCCGCGACTTCGACACGATCAAGTTCTCGATCCTCGTCGACGAGGAGCTGCAGAAGCTCGCGCAGCAGGGCGCGAGCGCAGAGCAGCTCGGGCGCTACGAAGTCAGCGACGCCGACCTCGACGCGCGCCTCGCCCGCGAGCGCGACGACTTCCTGCTGCGCTACCCGACGCTCGACTTCGCGGTCGAGGTTGGCCGCTCCGAGCTGTCGCTCGAGCTCTTCCGCGAGCGCCTGCGCCAGACGATGCGCTTCGACCGCGTGTTCCGCCCCGAGAACCCGCTCGAGTGGCCCGAGATCACCAAGGCGATCATCGCCGAGCAGCTCGGCGAGACATGGTTCGACGACGAGCGCGTCAGCTACGCCAGCCGCGTGCGCCGCCTGTTCGACACGGAGCAGAACATTCTGATCGGGCAGGGCTACCGGGCGCTGCTCGAGAAGCTCGCCGCGATCGACCCGCGCGACACCACCACGCTGGTGGCGGCGATCGACGAGCCCGACGCCGTCAACGCGCTCGCGGTCCTGAAGGCCGCCGGCAAGGGCGAGATCCCGGCCGACGATCCGATCGCGGTCGACGCCGTGCGCAGCACGATCCTCGTGGCGCTCAACACATGGGCCATCGTGCAGAGCGACCACGACGAGATCGCGGCCGCGCTCCCGCCGGCGGCCGCCGACGCGCCCAAGGACGCAGCCGCCGCCCTCGCGCGCGCGCGCAGCGTGATGGCGATCGTCAACGGGCAGCCGATCATGATGGACACGATCTGGAGCCGCATCGCTCCGTTCTGCACGAGCGACCTCGTCGACGAGGCCAAGCGCTTCCTCGCCGAGGTCGCGCTGCTCGAACACGAGTTCGCCGCCAAGGGCACGCTGCTCACCCCGGCCCAGTTCCGCGAGTGGTGGCCGTCGACCTCCAAGCAAGGCAAGCCGTCCTACTCGGAGTACCTCTCGCAGCACGAGATGCTCTCGAGCCAAGTGCTCGGCTTCCCGTCGCTCCCGGCCTTCGCGACCTACATCCGCGTGCAGGAGAGCTACAAGCGCGTCATCGCGGCGGACCTCGCCCGCGACGAGCTGCTCGCGCCGACCCTGCCGGTGATCAACCAGATCGCGGGCGCCTCGAGGCTCTCGGTCGATGTGCTGTTCGTCTCGGCCTTCGACTTCCCCAACAACCGCTGGAAGGCAAGTGGCTTCCCCGAGGCCCGCGAGCGCGCGCTGGCGATCAAGTCCGACCTCGACAAGGGGGCCGAGTGGCGGCCGACGCTCGAGCTCTACAGCGAGTTCTGGGACCCGCCGATGCCCGAGAGCGGCAACAAGCCCATGCAGAACTTCTACTTCAAGGGCACCTTCGGCGACCAGCCGCAGACCCGCAACCAGCTGCAGGGCTACATCGGCGACAGCGACTACCGTTCGTTCCTGTTCGGCACCGCCGTGACCGACCAGATCTTCTTCGAGCAGAAGATGGGCTCGATCGACGGCCCGTGGCGCGGTCCCAAGGGCTACTACATGGCGCGCATCACCGGGAAGACGCCGCCGACGCGGCCGCTCGATCTCAGCGAGCCCAAGCACCGCGAGATCGTCGAGTACTACTATCTCAAGAACTCCATGGCCGCCCGCGCCCTCGCGCTCCTGCGCGAAGGCATCACCTCCGGCGCCGTGAAGGGCCTCACCCCGCCGCCGGGCCTCGCCGACTGAGCCTCGCCGACTGAGCCTAGACGGGCGCGCCCTCTCCGCGCGCGCTCCCTAACACAGCGGGCCGCCCGGCACATCGCGCCGGGCGGCCCGCACTGCTGACTGGCGACGCGGTTTGCTGGCGACGCGGCGTCCCTACGAGCCCGCAGGCTTGCCACCTTCGAGCTTGTAGGCCTCGAGCTTGTAAGCCTCGGGCGCGGGCTTGACGGCGCGCGCGAAGTGCAGCGGGCGGCGTAGCGGGCCCTGCACGGGGCGGGCCTTGGCGAGCCACTCGTGGTAGACGGCCATGGACTTGGTGGTATCGACGACGACGTCGCCGTGGATGTCGCCCGCGTGCGCGCGCTCGACCTTCACGGCTTGGTGCCAGCAGTGCATGCCGCTCACGGGGTCGGGCTGCACCGGGAAGGTCAGGTTCTGGTGCACGCCGCCGTCGCTCCACCAGATGCGGCCCGAGTCGGGGTCGGAGGAGGCGAAGGGCACGATGTCCTCGATGCGGCGGAAGCGGTACTGGCCGGGTGCGAGCTCCTCGCGGCGCACGAGCGGCATCGCGTAGGTGTCCTGCGCCACATTCTCGAACAGGCGCCAGCGGCCCAAGTGGTGCGAGCAGGCGACGACGCCCGGTCGCACGCCCTCGGTGACCCAGACCTTGTTGACGAAGTGACCGATGCGCGTCGAGACGCGCACGAGGTCGAGCGTGTCGACGCCGATGCGCGCGGCGTCCTCGGGGTGGATCCACACGGGGTTGGTGTTCGAGAGCTCGTAGAGCCACTTCGAGTTCGCCGAGCGCGTGTGGATCAGGGTCGGCAGGCGGAAGGTCGGCACGAGCACATACTCGCCCTTCGCGTGGTCGAACTTGCCACGGTGGACGTGGCTCTTGATGTACTCGGGCGTCGCGTACTCGGGCCAGCCCCAGTCGACCATGGTCTTCGAGAAGATCTCGCAGCGCTTCGAGGGCGTGTTGAAGCCCGCGCGCGGCGCGCCCGCTGCGACGATCGCCACCGGCTTGCCGTCCTTTTCGAGCGTACCCTCGCCGCGGTTGGCGGCACCGGCGGCGTCGGCCGCCTTCATGTGCACTTCCCACGTGCCTTCCTTGACGAGGAACGCACCGTGCCGGCGCATGTAGTCGAGCGGCGTTAGCCCTTCCTGCGCGGCCGCTTCGGGCAGACCGGGCACGGAGTTCTCGAAGATCCAGCGGTAGTACTCGGTGACCGTGATCTTCTCACCCTTGCGGTAGGGCGACTCGTACCACTTTCGGATGCCGAGCGAGCCATCGGCGTCGATGCGCCACGAGAGCTCGATCCAGAACTCGTCTTCTTCCCACACCTCGCCGGGGTTGGCCTGCCAGGTGAACTCCACGGGCTTGCCCATGCGCTCCATCGCGACGCGGCGCACCGGCTGGCGGAAGCCGATCCACTGCGCGGCGTGGGTCTCCTGACTCTGGAGGTCGTGGCGCTCGGCGCCGACGCCCATCGGCAGCACATAGTCGGCGTACTGCGCCGTCTCGCTCCACGTCGGCGTGAGCGCGGCGTGCAGCTCGACCTTCGACTCGTCGCGCAGGACCTCTTCCCACACCATGCCGTCGGGGTTGGTCCAGACGGGGTTGTAGACGCGCGTGAAATAGGCGGCGAGCTTGCCGCGTCCGTCTTTCAGGAAGTGGGGGAGCAGGAAGCTGAGCTCGTGGTGCGAGAGCGGCCACTCGCGCGGGTAGAGCAGCTCGTTCCACACCTGCTGCGGCGGCGGCTTGACGAACGGCGCAGGCACGAACTTGTCCTGCACGTTCATGTTGGTGCCGCCCTTGGCACCGACGGCGCCGACGAGCACGCCGACGAACTGCAGGCAACGCGCGACCTGCCAGCCGCCCTCGTTGCCCGAGGCCGCGTTGCGCCACACATGCGACGCGAACGCGCGCTTCGCCGCGCCGATCGCGCGCGCGACTTCGACAATCGTCTTTGCGTCGACGCCGCACTCGGCCGCGGCCTTGTCGGGCGAGGCGTAGGCGTAGCGGACTTTCAGCGACTCGATGAAGCGCTCGAACGACGCGGGCTCGCCCGGATGGGCCCACGCGAGGTAGTCGCGCCAGTTGACCCATTCCTCGAGGAATTCGCGGTCGTACAGGCCCTCGTGCAGCAGCACATGAGCGAACGAGAGCAAGAGCAGCGCCTCGGTGCCGGGGTACGGCGCGAGCCACCAGTCGGACATCGACGCGGTGTTCGAGAGACGCACATCGACGGTGCAGAGCTTCGCGCCCTTGAGCTTGCCGTCGATGATGCGCTGGGCGTGCGGGTTGAAGTAGTGGCCGGTCTCGAGGTGGCTCGAGAGCAGCAGGATGAACTTGGCGTTCTCGTGGTCGGGCGACGGCCGGTCCGCGCCGGTCCAGAGCGCGTAACCCAGGCGTGCTGCGCCGCTGCACACGTTGGTGTGGCTGTTGTGACCGTCGACACCCCAGCTCTGCAGCACGCGGTCCATGTAGCCGTCGTGGCCCGGGCGCCCGACGTGGTACATGACCTCGGTCTTGCGGCCTTCGACGAGTGCACGCCGGATCTGCGCCGCGAATGTGTCGAGCACGTGGTCCCAGCTCACGCGCTCCCACTTGCCCGAGCCGCGCGGACCGACGCGCTTCATCGGATAGAGCACGCGAGCGGTGTCGTTCACCTGATTGAGCGTCGCCGGTCCCTTCGCGCAGTTGCGGCCGCGCGAGCCGGGGTGGAACGGGTTGCCCTCGAGCTTCTTGATCGAGAGGTCCGACTTGTCGAGATACGCCACGAGTCCGCAGGCGGCCTCGCAGTTGAAGCACGTCGTCGGCACGAGCATGTAGTTCTTGGTCTCGCGCCGCGGCCAAGCCTTGGCGTCGAGCAGCTCGACATGGTCCCATGTCTCCGGCCGCGGGAAGTTCTCGATCGGCGTGATGTTCAGCGTTGCGGGATCGTGGCTCATGACAGCGGCGGGAGCTGGGCGGCGCGGATGTAGGCGTGCTTGTAGACGAACAGGCCCGCGAGGGCCGGGAGCCACGCGAGGGCCGGGGCGAAAAAGCACAGGCCGAGCGCGGCGCCGACGCCGACGATGAGCCCGAACTTGTAGGCCTTGACGGGGCCGAGGCGCACGACATCGAGGAACGCGGCGGCCTGCCGCGCGTTGTCGGTGTCGTGGCGACCGTGGCGCTCGAGCAGTACGAACACCGCGTGCAGCGCGAGCGAACTGACGGCGATCCACAGCAGCGAGCGGCTGTCCGCGCGCGCCGCGAGCAGCGCGACCGAGCCGCACAGCGCCGCCTGCACGAGCAGGTGGGGGAGCAGCTTCTTCGACTGCCACAGGTCGCGGCCCTCGCACTGGGCGAACAGGTACGCGGTGTAGCCGGCGACGCCGAGGCCGAGCACGGCGTTGAGCCAGCGCAGGGGCCCGAGCAGGGCGCCGAAGGCCTGCGGGTCGTCGCCGAAATGCTGCAGCGCGAGGATGCCGAGCGCGGCCGCGACCGTGCCGGTGAAGGCCATCAGGATCCACGCGCCCTTGACCAGCCAGCTCTTCGTGTTCGGACGCGTGAGCAGCGTCAGGAACTTCATCGGGCGCTTCAGGTCCTCGACGAGCAGGAAGGTCGTGAGCGCCGTGAAGGCGAGCGCGAGGAGCTCCGGCAGCATGCGCTGCCAGCCCGAGTGCAGGCCGAAGTGGCCCGCGAAGGGGGCGAGCAGCGCGGCGCCGGCCGCGAGGCCCTTGGTGACGAGGTAGGCGGCGACGCCGAGGCCCCACTGCACCTTGTGGCCGGCGTCGAGCACCGTGCGCACATTCGGCGCGGTCGGGAGGCTCGCCGGCCACGGCTCAGGCTTGGTCGCGGGCCGCTCGCTCCACAGGTAGGTCTCCGGGCGCTCGGGCACGCCGGGCTGCAGGGCCTCGGGCAGCGTGTCGAGGTAGTGGACATTGGGGCCGGTGCCCTGCTCGGTGCGGCGCAGGAGCGTCGGGTGTTCGGCCACCATGCGCGAGATCTTCGAGTCCGCGTCGTGGAGGTCGCCGAAGACGATCGCTTCCTCGGGGCACACGATCACGCAGGCCGGCGCGAGGTTCTGCTCGACGCGGTGGGCGCAGAAGTGGCACTTCTCGATCGCGCCGGAGTCCTCGTTCAAGTAGATCGCATCGTAGGGGCAGGCCTGCATGCAGGCGCGGCAGCCGATGCACGCGTCGCGGTCGATGTCGACGATGCCGTCGGCGCGCTTTTCGAGCGCATTGACCGGGCAGATCGTCACGCAGGGCGCCTTGGTGCAGTGGTTGCACCGCAGCACCGAGAAGTGGCGCTTGATGGCCGGGAATGTGCCCTTCTCGGTGTACTTGACCCAGGTGCGGAAGCTGCCGAGCGGGACGTCGTTCTCGGACTTGCAAGCGACGGTGCAGGCGTGACAGCCGATGCACCGGCGGTGATCCATCAGGAAGCCGAACTGCATAAGGCGCACACTCTATCGAGGTGCGCGGCGGCGACGGGCAGGATCTCCGTCGCGCGAGCGGCGCTCAGCGGGCGCGGGCGCTCGAGGCCCAGTACTGGATCGTGTAGGAGGCTTGGCGGAAGAGCAGCGCGCGCAGACGCAGGCGGTGCGCGACCGGATCGCCGCCGCAGAAGGGACAGTCGATCGGCGGCGGATCGTCGGTGGACACGCACAGGGCCGTGCACTCGGCGCGGGCGCCGGGGCGCAGCGCGGCGAGCGGCAGCGCGCAGGTGGCGACGAGGACGAGGGCGAGGGCGGCTTGAAACTTCATGGGTGCCGGGGAGCGCGGCGTCGAGCCGCGTACCTGCGATCCTAGGGGCTTTTCGTCCGATCTGGCAAGCCACACTCGCCGCGGCGCGCAATTTCCTCGGCTTGGAGCATAAGTCCTACGCCTCCGAGCCCCGAGAACGGTGCGGCGGGTCGCCGGGGGCGGCTCGCAGGCGTGGCCCGCCATTCGCTAAGTCCGCCGGACCCCTGCGACCACGCCAGGGCCACTCTGCGGGACCCCCACCCATGAAGCTCAAGTTCCTCCTCGGTGCCGTCGCGCTCGTCGCGGCCCTGTTCGCCGCCCACCGCTACCTGAACGGCGAGCCGTCGTTCCGCGGCGCGTTCGAGGTCACCACACCGACCGCGTCGACTACTCCGGGGGCCGCCGCCACTCCGGTCGAGAAGCGCGAGCGGTTCCGGGTCGGTTTCCTGCCCGTCACCTGACACCTCACCTGCCCGGTCACCAGTTGGGTGACCCAGCACGCGCAGGGCGGCACGCACTTCCAGCCGGAGCGCTTCGGCGACTTCCCGACCATGAAGGAGGCGCTGATCGCCCGCAAGCTCGACGCGACCTTCATGATCGTGCCGCTGGCGATGAAACTCGTCGCCGACGGCGTGCCGGTGAAGATCGTCTACCTCGGGCACCGCGACGGCAGCGCGCTCACGGTCGCGATCGACTCGCCGGTCAAGGACTTCACCGAACTCGCGGGCAAGCGCGTGGCGATCCCCAGTCGCTACTCCAACCAGCACCTCTTGATGCGCCGCATGATGAAGCTGCGCGGCATGGATCAGGGATCGATCGAGCTGGTCGAGATGCCGCCGCCGGAGATGCCGGGCGCCCTCGCCGCCAAGGCCATCGAGGGCTACATCGTAGGCGAGCCGCACAACGCCAAGGCCGAGCTCGGCGGCTACGGCCGCGTGCTCTACTTCATGAAAGACCTCTGGCCGCAGTTCATCTCCTGCGGGCTCGTCGTGCGCCAAGAAGTGATCAATGAGCGGCCGGAACTCGTCCAAGAGCTCGTCCGCGGCATCGCGGCCAGTGGCCTGTGGCTCGACGACGACGACGAGGCGCTCGCGATCGAGCATCGACGGCGCGCCTCCGAGGTCGTCGGCAAGGTCTTTTACAACCAAGACCCCAAGTTGCTCGAGCACGTGCTCACCAAGCCGCTCGAACGCGTGTCCTACTCGAACCTCGTGCCGCCGAAGGCTACCTTCGACGAAATCATGGACCTCGCGGTCGAGATGAACGTGATCGGCCGCCGCATGGCGTTCGAGGAGTATTGCGACACGCGCTTTGCGCCAGACCTCGGCGTGTTGCCGCGCGTGACGAACTTCCCGCCGCCGCCCGCGGCCAGTGGAACGGGAGCGAAGTGAGCGTCACGGCGTTCGTCACCGCCGCGCTCGCCGCGGTAGCGATCGTCGCTTCCCGCGGGCTGCGCCAGCGCGCGCAGGCCGTCGTGCTGCCGGTCGCGACCGGCGTGTTGCTGCTCGCGCTGTGGCACCTGTGGGCCGAGAGCACGCGCTATGAGATCGCGACGCCCGGCGAGCCCGTGCGCACCGTCGAGGTGTTCCCGACGCCCGAGCGCACGCTGGTCGCGTTCCGCGAGCTCCTCTCCGACGGTCGACTCCTGCGCTACTCGATCGCGAGCCTGTTCCGCGTCGCGGTGGGCTTCCTGCTTGCGGCGGCGATCGGCATTCCGCTCGGGCTGTGGGCCGGGTGGTCGACGCGCGCGAGCTACTCGATCAATCCGTTCGTACAGGCTCTGCGTCCGATCTCGCCGCTGGCGTGGATCCCGATCGCCACGCTCACCTTCGGCATCCGCGACGAGGCCGCGATTTTCATCATCTTCTTGGGCTCGTTCTTCCCGATCGTCACGGGCACCATGAGCGCTGTGCGCTCGATGCCTGTCGCCTACGTGCGCTCCGCGCACAACTTCGGCCTGCGCAAGTTCGAGCTGCTCGCGCACGTCGTGTTTCCCGCGGCGCTGCCGCAGATCATCACCAGCCTGCGCATCGCGCTCGGCGTCGCGTGGCTCGTGATCGTCGCGGCCGAGATGAACGCGATCCAGTCGGGGCTCGGCTTCCTGATCGTCGACGCGCGCAACATGGGCATGCGCTACGACCTCGTCGTGGCGGCGATGCTCGTGATCGGCGCGATCGGCATCGGCCTCGACTTCCTCGTGCGGCGGCTCGAGCGCATCGACAGCGTGCGCTGGGGATTCACCAAGGAATGAGTGCGCCGCAGACAGGAGAGCGGGCCGCCAAGGTCGTGGTCCGCGGGCTCTCGAAGCGCTTCCGTCGCGGGCGCGAGGAGCTGCTCGTGCTCGACGCCATCGACCTCGAGATCGCGAGCGGCGAGTTCGTGTGCATCCTCGGGCCTTCCGGTTGCGGCAAGTCGACGCTGCTCAACTTGCTCGGCGGCTTCGAGGAAGCGGACGCGGGCACGATCCGGATCGACGGCGAAGCGGTCACGCGCCCCGATCCGCGCCGCATCCTCGTGTTCCAAGACTACAGCATCTTTCCGTGGGCCACGGTGCGCGAGAACATCGCGCTCGGACTGCTGCGGCGTTCGGCGAAGGAGCGCGAGGAGATCGTCGCGCACTATGTGGAGCTGATCGGCCTGCAGGGCTTCGAGGACAGCTACCCCGGCGAGCTCTCCGGCGGCATGAAGCAGCGCGTCGCCGTTGCGCGCGTGCTCGCGGTGTCGCCCGAGATCGTGTTCATGGACGAGCCGCTCGGCGCGCTCGACTCGCTCACGCGCCTCGCGATGCGTCGCGAACTGCTGCGCATCTGGCAGCGCGGGCGCATGACGATCGCGCTCGTCACGCACGATGTCGACGAGAGTTTGCAGCTCGCCGATCGCGTCGTGGTGATGACCTCGCGCCCCGGCCGCATCGCCGGAATCGTTTCGGTCGACCTGCCGCACCCGCGCGATCCGAGCGCGAGCGCCTACAACGCCCTCAAGCTCGAGCTCTTCGACCTGCTCGGCGTGCGCGCGGATGTGTGACGCCAGCACAACGCATCCGTATCCGATCCGACGCATGCGTGCTAGAAATGAAGCATGGTCAAGAGGCTCCTGCGCTGGGACGAGCCGACCCTCGACGGGGTGAAGCTGCGTTGCTTGCGCCGCGTCGTACGCCACACCTGTCCGCAGTGCGGCGTCGGCGCGCTCTTCGATCGCTGGGCGCACCTGCGCGAGCGCTGCAACCACTGCGGGCTCATCTATCGCCGCGAGGACGGCGCCGAGCTCGGCTCGATGTACCTCTCGGCCACGATCTCGCAGCTTTTCGCCGCGGCCGTGTTCGTGCTCCTGTGGGTCTTCACGGATTTCGGCGCGTGGGACGGCTTCGCGGTCGGCGCGCCGATCGTGCTCGCGTTCTGCTACGGCTTCCTGCCGCTGTCGATGGCGCTGTGGACGGCGATCGAGTACCTGACCGACATCGCGAGCGGCGCGTGGTGGGCGCGGCCGCGCTGAGTGCGCTCGCGCTGATCCGCGCCACGCCATGCCCGAGCTCCCGGAAGTCGAGACCGTCGCGCGCTTGATCCGCCCGCGCCTCGTCGGGCGGCGCATCACCGCCGCGAGCGTCGCGTGGAAGCGCAGCATCGGCTCGCAAGGGGTCGCGAGCTTCGCGAGCGCGGTCGTGGGCGCGCGCTTCGAGAGCGTCGAGCGCCGCGCGAAGTACATCGTGATGTCGCTCGGCGGGCGCGGTGCGCTCGTCGGTCACCTGCGCATGACCGGCCGCATGCAGGTCGAGGCCGCGGACTGGGATCCGGGCAAGTTTGCCAAGGTGCGGCTCGACCTCGACGACGGCAGCGCCTTCCACTTCATCGATGTGCGCAAGTTTGCTCGGCTCGAGTTCGTCCGCGATCCCGCGCAGCGCCTCGCCGGCATCGGGCCGGAGCCGCTCGGACCCGAGTTCACCGCCGACTGGCTCGCCCGGCAGCTGCGCCTGCGTCGTCGCGCGCTCAAGCCGCTGCTCCTCGACCAGACCTTCGTCGCGGGGCTCGGCAACATCTATGTCGACGAGTCGCTGCACAGGAGCGGCTTGCATCCCTTGTGCAGCTCCGATCGTGTCAGCGCAGCGCAGGCCGCGCTGCTCCAGCGCGAGATTCGCGCCGTGCTCCGCGAGGCGATCGAGCGCGAGGGTTCGAGCTTCGATGTGTTCTACCGCACTCCAGAGGGCAATCCAGGCAGCTTCCAGCACCAGTTCCGCGTCTACGGCCGCGCCGGCGAGCCCTGCCGCACCTGCGGCACGCCGATCGCGCGCTCGGTGGTGGGGCAGCGCGGCACGCACACATGTCCCACATGCCAGCCGCGGCCGCGGCGAGCACGGCGCAAGGGCGCGAGCCGCTAGCTCGGCCCTGCTCGCCAGCTTCGCCCGCGTCCGCTCAGGCGCCGGCGCGCTTGCGCCAGTGCGCTTCGATCTCGGGCACCTGCGGCCACTGGTCGGCGCACATCGCGAGGTACAGCGTCACATCCGAGGCGGCGAACTTGCCGTCGAGATCCTTGATCGCGCCTTCGAGCTTGTCCGCGGCCGGGCAGATCGAATCGAGGTCCTCGACCATGCCCTGCTCGTGGGGCACGCCCGTGGCATCGAGGAAGCCCGTGACGAGCTCGCGGCGGTCCTTGATCAGGTAGCTGCCGAAGAGCTCGTAGCACATCTCGACGCTCTTCTTGCTCGCCAGAATCTGCCGTGCGCGCTTCGCCCGCTGCGCCATCGGCAGGTTGCGGATCGCCTGGGGCCGGAAGTTGAGCGACTTCGCCACCTCGTGGTCGAGCGGCCCGAAGCCCTGCTGCTGCAGCGACTCGTAGATACCGAGGAATTCCGCCTCGCTCAGGCGACGGAGCTGATCGACGACGATCTGGTTCATGGCTGGCTGTTCGCTTGGGGAATGGGGCCAAGGAGCATACCGCCGCCTCGTCACTCCATCAGGACCTCCGTTCTCGACCGGGTGCGCGAGTCGCCCCGCCCCTGCCCGTGCAGCGCGCGAGCGAGCGCGTCAACCCGTCGGTGGTCCGACAAGCGCGTCTCCGGAGAAGAAGGCCCCCGAGGGCGAGCGCAGCGAGCCCGCTGGCTGAAGGTGGTTT
>VGYZ01000008.1 GCA_016872795.1 Planctomycetota bacterium | reverse complement strand
GAAGACGATGACGACGATCTTCCCGGCGTCGTGAACCACGTACTCGAGCAGGAACGTGTTGCGCAGCGGAAAGGCGCGCTCGATGGGATCGTAGAAGCGATCCGCGATCGCCGTGTCGAGCGGAGTCAGCTCGAACACGACGAGCAGCGCCGCCGCGAGGGCGAGGGGCAGGGCGAGGTGCAGAGCGAGGAAGCGCCCACGACTCACGCCTGCAGGGCTCCGGCGGCGCGTTCGACGGCCGACACGAGCGCGCCGGAGCGCAGCAGCTCGCGCGCGGCCGCGAGATCGGCGTGGAGGAAGCGGTCGTTTTGGAGCTTCGCCACCTGAGTGCGCAACAGAGCGAACGCCGCACGCGCGCCGATGCCGGGCTCGAGCGCGAGGTTGAACTCGCGCGCCTGCGCCGCGCACACCCACTCGATCGCCAGCACCTGCTCGGTGTTGTCGAGAATCGCGCGCGCCTTGCGCGCGGCCGTGACGCCCATCGACACGTGGTCCTCTTGATTGGCGCTCGTCGGCACGCTGTCGACACTCGCGGGATGCGAGAGCGACTTGTTCTCGCTCGCGAGCGAAGCGGCGGAGACCTGCGCGATCATCAAGCCCGAGTTGAGCCCCGGCTTGGGCGTGAGGAACGCGGGCAGGTGCGAGAGGTCAGGGTTGACGAGCTGCTCGACGCGGCGTTCGCTGATGTTCGCGAGCGTCGTCGTCGCAAGCGCGAGGTAGTCCTGCGTCATCGAGATCGGCTGGCCGTGGAACTGACCGGCGCTCACGACCTCGCCGGTGTCGGGGAACAGCACCGGGTTGTCGGTGACGGCGTTGAGCTCGTGGGCGAGGACGCTCTCGACATGCTCGAGCGCCGTCTTGAAGGCGCCGTGCACTTGCGGCACGCAGCGCAGCGAGTACGGATCCTGCACGCGGTCGCAGTCGGCGTGGTGCTCGAGCACGCGCGAGTCCGCCAGACAGCGCCGCACGTTCGCCGCGCAGCGCGCGTGACCCGAGTGGCCCTTGAGCACGGCGAAGCGCTCGTCGAACGGCTTGAGCGAGCCCTGCAACGCCTCGATCGAGAGCGCCGCGATCGCGTCCGCGGCCTTGGACAGATTGCGGGCGCGCAACAACGAGAGCGCGCCGATGGCTTTCATGATCTCGGTGCCGTTGATCAGCGCGAGCCCTTCCTTGGCCTCGAGCGTCACGGGCGCGAGACCGAGCTCCGCGAGCACCTGCGCGGCGCTCGCGCGACGGCGCGCCCCCGCGGGGCCGGTCCACGCCTCGCCGTGCCCCATCGCGGCCGCCGCCATGTGCGAGAGCGGCGCGAGATCTCCGCTCGCGCCGACGGAGCCCTGCTGCGGAACCACGGGCACGAAGCCCGCGTTGAACTGCGCGAGCAGCGCCTCGAACAGCTCGACGCGCACGCCCGAGTGACCGCGGGCGAGCCCGTTCAGGCGCAGGATCTGCGCCGCGCGCACCTCGGCTTCCGGCATCGGCTCGCCCACGCCGCAGCAATGCGACAGCACGAGGTTGCGCTGCAGCGTCACGAGATCCGCGCGCGGAATCGCGATGCTCTTGAGCTTCCCAAAGCCCGTCGTCAGCCCGTAGACGATGTTGCCGGCTTCGACATGGCGATCGACGAGCGCGCGCGCCGCAGCGACGGCCGAGCGCGCCGCAGGCGCGAGCTCGAGCCGCACGGGCTCGCCGTGCAAGAGCGGCAGGAAGTCGTCGAGGAGCAGGGAACGACCGTCGAGTTGGAGCAGCTTCAAGCGCCTGCGATGATACCGCCGCCGCGGCCCGCGCTTCAGCGTCCCTCGCCCGCGGGAGGCGCTAGGAACGAGGGGAGCGAACGCCCCGCCCGCAGGAGCGTGTCCGCATCCTGCCCCACCAGCGCACCCTCCGGCAGCGCGAGATCGAGCGTGCGGTCCTGCGCGAGCTCGAATTCCTCCTGACCGCCGCGCAGGAGCGCGCGTCCGTTCCATGTCGCGCGCGCGCGCCATGTGCCCGTCGCGAGCCCCGACACCACCAGCGGCTCGTCCACGCTCAGCACCACTTCCTCGCGCGGCCGAGCGCCGATCGACACCACGACCGGCAGGCCCTGCGTGCGCCCGGGAAACACGAGGCTCACGGCCGCGCGGCCCGTTTCCACCGGCGCGAGCACCAGCTCGACCTGCGTGTCGGCGCTCGTGACCGCGCGAGCGCCCCACAGCTTGCCATCCGCACTCTCGCCCCACAGGTAGCGCACATCGCCGAGCTTCGGCCAGCTCGCGAACACGAACTCGCCGTTGAAGTTGGTACGCGCCTCGCTCGCGCCCGGCGGAAAGCTCGGAACGATCTCTTCTTCGAGCAGGCGCGGCAGCTGCTCGAGGTACTGCAATGTCGCGGCCGTGCGGTCGGGCGCCTCGCACACGATGCGCGCACCCTCGAGTCGGCGACCTTGCGCGTCGATCGCAATGCCGGCGAACGCCGCTCCGGGCGAGAACGACACGCTCACCTGCTCGACCTTGCCCGGGTCGAGGAAAGCAATCGTCGACTCAGGCTCCGCCGTCGCGCCCTCGAGGAACACGCGCACGACCAGTCGCATCGGCGGCAGGTCGTCGAGGCGCAGCGTCGTGCCGGGCCGCACGCGCGCGGGGCTGACGCGATGCCACGGATAAGAGCGGTTGATGCCGCTCACCTCCGGCAGCAGGATCACGACCGCGTCCTCGCGCGAGCCCACGCGCGAGCCGAGCGTGACCTCGAGCGACGCCGCGGGCTGCATCGTGAATGTGTAGCGCCCGAGCTCCGTCACGCGGCCCGCCGCGACCGAGACGCGCGAGCACTGCGTGGCGAAGCCGTCCTTGCGCAGCACGAGCTGCACGACATCGCCGCCCGGCGTGGCACCGAAGTGCGCGATGCCCTGCTCGTTCGTGCGCATGTGCGAGCCGTCGAGCTCGACATCGACGGCCTCGAGTCCCTGGCCCTCGCGGTCGAACACTTGGCAGTAGAACTGGCCCGGAAAGTCGTAGCTGACATTGAGTTCCGCGCTGCGGCCCGCGCGCAGTTGCAGCTCGCGCACGGACTCGTAGCCACCGGCGGTGACGCGCACTTCCGCCAGCCCTGGGTAGAGGTCGAGCGCTCCAAACTCACCGCGTTCGTTGGTCGCGAGCACGCGGCCCGCGTTCGCGCCGCCGCTGAACGCCACGCGTCCTTGCACGCCCGTGTCGCCGACGAGCAGTCGCCCGAGCAGGCGCGCCGTGGCGCCGCTGCCCATCGCGGGCACGCCCTTCGCGCGCGGGATGTGCGCGGCGCGCACGAGCTCGAGCTCGACCTTCACGGGCCACGCGACGCTGGTCTCCGCCTCTCGGCCCTGCGTCCGCGCGGGCCCCGACAGCTCGACCTCGACCGGCGCGGAGAGCCCGCTCGGGCTCGGAGGCGCCGGAAAGGCCGCGCCGAGATCGACCGGCGCCTGTGCGCCGTCCCCGGAAGTCGGCTGCTCGGGCTCCGCGCGCAGCACGAACATCACGCACAGGGCGAGCGCGACCGCCGCGGCGCACAAACCGAGCAGCACTCTGGTGGATTGGGATTTCGCCATCGTGCGGTACCTGATGTGGGCGCGACGAGGATAGGGTCCTGCGCGCCCCTCCGCCCAGCATGGGACGACGCAGGCGCGCCCTTCCTCCGCTCGCCGCAGCTTGAACGACCTGCGGCAGCGGCTCGGGAGAGCCCGCGGGACACTCGGGGGAGCAACTCGGGGTTGCGGCCCCGCGCGTGGTTCCTATCCTGCCCGCGCTACGAGGTTCCGTCGCGAGCCCCGCGAAAAGCGGTCGGTGCGACAGATTCCCTTGCCCCAAGCCCGCGCTCCATGAAGTCCTACAAGGTGGTCGAACTGCTCGGAGACGGCATCTCCGTCGAGCTCTCCAAGGCTGTCCACGCGCTCTCCGCGACGCTCCCCTGCAAGCTCGAGTTCGTGCAGGTGGACCTCTCCGAGGCCGCGCGGTCCAAGGAGGGCGCCGCGGTCTACGACGAGGCCGAGCGCGCGCTGCGCGCGCACAAGGTCGCGCTCAAGTATCCGACCACGACCACGACCGAGGACCTCTCGCCCAACAAGGTGTTGCGCGAGCGCTGCCACTTTTCGGTGATCCATCGCCCCGTGGTCACGATTCCGGGCATCGGCACGAACTTCACCAAGTCGATCGACATCGATGTGGTGCGCGTCGGTATCGGTGGCACCTACGACGACGCCGGCCGACGCCTCGGGCCGGACACCGCCGTGAGCCTGCGCGTGATCGAGCGCTTGCCGTCCCGCCATGCGGCGCGCTTCGCGTTCGAGCTGGCGATGCTGCGCAATTGCAGCGTCGTCTCGAGCTCGAAGTACACGATCCAGAAGGGCACCGACGGACTGTTCGAGGAAGCCTGCGGCAATGTCGCGCAGGACTACCCGGGCATCCCCTACCGTCGCGAGCTGTTCGACTCGATGCTCGCGGGCATCATCCTGCACCCCGAGCGCTACCAAGTGATCGTCACGCCCAACGAGTACGGCGACTTCCTGTCCGACATGCTGTGCGGCCTGATCGGCTCCGTGGGGCTGGGCGACAGCGCGAGCTACGCCTTCGCCGACAACGGCACGATCACGCTCGCGATGTTCGATCCCGCGGGCGGCACCGCCCCCGACATCGCCGGCAAGGGGCTGTGCAACCCGACGGCGGCGCTGCTCGCGCTCGCCTCGCTGCTGCGCCACCTAGGCGAATTCGACGCCGGCAAGGCCGTGCGCGCGGCGCTGCTCGACTCGATCGCGCACGGCGAGAAGACCGGCGACATCGGCGGCAAGTTGGGCACCGTGGACTTCACGGCGGCCGTCTCGCGCCGCGTCGGGGCTCACTTGCGCTCGCCGTGAGCGCGCGCGGCGCCGCTCACGCGTGCACGAGGATGAGCCACGCCGTCCCGAGCGCGGTCGTGAGCAGCGCGAGCGGGAAGCCGACCTTCAGATAGGCGAAAAAGCCCATGCCGCCGAGTTCGCGGCCGCGCTCGGCCACGATCACATTGGCGACGCTGCCGAGCAGCGTGAGATTGCCGGCGAAGGTCGAGGCCATCGCGAGCAACTCCCACGCGAGCTCGCGATTCTCGAAGCGCGCGAGCTCATCTTGCACGACGAGGATGAAGGGGACATTCGAGACCAAGTTCGATCCGACGAGGAAGATCCCGCTCGCGCGCCACGCAGCTCCCTGCGCCCCGTCCGCCGCGAGGAGCGGATAGCGCTCGAAGAACCACGCCGTGGCGCCGCTGCGCGCCAGACCCTCGACGGCGATGAATAGGCCCGCGAAGAAGAGCAGCACCGACCAGTCGATGCGCTCCCACAATCGGCTCGTGTCGGCGCGGTGGACGAACATCAGCGCCGTGAAGCCACCGGCTGCAGTCCAGGCGAGGTCCGCCCCGCAGAGATAGGCCACCACCGTCAACGCCAGCACCGCGAGTGTGATCGAGCTTTGCACATCGAGCACGGCCCTCGGCAGCGTGCGCGGGAGCTCCATCGCAAGTTCGCGGCGAAACATCCTCGCGAGCAGCGCATGGTTGAGCGCGAGCCCGACCACGGCGACCGGCGCGAGGTGCAGCAGGTAGCGCGAGTACTCGAGGCCGCCGAGCTGGCCGCACAGCATGTTCTGCGGGTTCCCGACGAGCGTCGCCACCGACCCCGTGTTGGCGGCCGTGGCGAGCGCGAGCAGGAACGGCAGCGCCGGGAGCCGCAGGCGCTTCACCCACACTACGACGAGCGGCGCACCGAGCACGCACACGGCGTCGTTCGTCAGCAGCGCCGAGAGGATCCCGGCGCCCCACACGAGCGCGCCGAGCAGGCGCGACGCATTCCCGCAGCGCGCAGCGAGCGAGTCCGCTGCGCGTTCGAGAAAGCCATCCGCCGCGAGAAAACCGCCGATGCCCATCAGTCCGAAGAGCAGGAGCAGCGTCTCGCCATGGATGGCGTCGATGGCCTCGCGCGGCGCGAGCACGCCGAACGCGACCATCGCCACGGCGCCCGCGAGCGCGCCCGCCGGTCGATCGAACGGCAGCCACGCGAGCCTGCGACCGGCGATCAGCAGGTACATGACGGTGAAGATCGAGACTCCGAGCCACATGTTCGCGACTCAGCGCGTCGAGAGTGCCGCACGCACGAGCGCGACGACGAGGAACAGCGCGCCGACGGGAACCAGCGCGACGCCCAGCGAGGGATCGCCCTCGCTGTTCAGGACACCGCCGAGAAAGAAGCCCGCGGGCATGAGCACCGCCCCGACGCGCAGGTCGCGCGCGATCGCGGCGTGGCGCTCGCTCGCCAGATGGCGCTCGGCCACCGCGGCGAAGCCGATCAAGAGCAGTGCGAGCAGCGTTCCGTGCGCGTGCGCGAGTCGCCACATCTCGCGTCGCACCGCACTCTCCAGAAAGCCGCGCACCTTGAACGCGTGCAGCGCCTCCAGCGCAAGCCCGAGCGGCAGGCTCATGGCAAGGAGGATCCAGCCGGTGCGCAACGCCTTCGCGACGCTCGTGAGGGAAGTGTCGTTCATTCGCCGATCGAGATCACGTGGTCCGATTGCAGTTCCAGCATCTGCACGATGCGCTCCAAGTCGGCCGCGAAGCGCGCGTCCAGCAAATCGCCCGGACGAGGCGGAGCGCAGCGCGCGGCCGCACGCTCGCGAAAGAGCTCGAGCAGCCGCAAGCTCGCATCGCGCCGCTCCTCGCTCGTGCCGAATGTGTCGAATGCAGCGAGCTCGCGCTCGAGCCCGAGGCCCAGCTCGGAATCGAGCGCCACAAGCGAGCGCCGTGAGAGCGTGCGAATGCTCGGGTAGCCGTCGCCGAGTGCCACGGCGAGATGCGCGAAGGCGAATGCGCGCTCGCGCGCAGGCTCGGCCGCGTCCTCTCGACCGAGCGCCCGCGCGTACACGGCGCGCTGCACCGCATCGCCAGCATGCAGCGACGCCAAGGCCTCCGGTATGTCGAGCGCAGCACCATCCGGACGCGAGCGCGGCGCCGAGTAGCGCTCGCCCCACCACGCGCGCATGGCCTGCGCCGCCCACATCGCGGTCTCGCGGGTGTGGCAGCTCGTACAGGCATTCGGGCGACCGCCTTCGACATCGCGCCGCACATCGGGGACTTCGATGCGGTGGCTGCGATGAACATCGAGAATTCCATACACCATGCGCGGCATGTGGCACTCGAGGCAGCGCGAGCCGCTGCTCTCTGGCGCGTGGTGCGTGTGAGCCCGCACATCGCGCGCGATCTCCGCGTGACACTGCGTGCACGCCTGATCGCCCCGCATCTGCGGCTCGAGCTGGCCATGCACGCCGCCGGAGTGCATCGAGTGGCACGAGTTGCAGGTGAGCTCGCCGCCCTCCAAGCACGGAGACTGGGTGATGCCGAGATACTCGTAGGCCGTGAGACGCGCCGTGCCGTCGCTCCAGAAACGCTCGCGGAAGAGCTCCGGTCGCTGCGCGGAGACGCTCACGGTGTCGCGCGTCACGGGCGTGACATGGCCGCGCAGCTCCTGCCCCGGCCGAAACGAGGGCCCGCGCTGCAGGAACTCCGTCAGGCGCTCGAGTGGGTCGGGCAGGCGCTGCGAGTGGCACTGGCCGCACAGAGCGAGCGACTCGGCCTGCTCGAGCTCGAGCGGATGCACGATCGCGAGCTCCTCTCCGCTGGCCGCATGGCGCGCGAACGGCGAGCTCATGCGACGCACATGCTCCTCACCGGGTCCGTGGCAGGCTTCGCAGGCGATGCCGAGGTCGGCGACGCGCGTCGCGAAGCTGCGGCGCTCGAGCTCCATGCGCGGTTCGACGCCGGTGTTGTGGCAGAACACGCAGTTGTCGTTCCAACTCGCGGCGTGAGCGTCCCAGTGCGTGTTGTCCGGCTCGAGGAACACGCCGTTGAGGTGCATCCAGCGCGCCTCGCCGACATGCCAGAGGATGGGAAGACGCCGCAACTCGCCGCCATCGCCGGCGCCGACTCGCTCGAAGTACTGCTGGTAGCGGTTCGACCCGACGCACAGCGACACCTGAGCCTCCCGCTCGCCCGCACCGTCGGGGATGCGCATCCAGAACGCGCCGTCGCGCTCGAACGGCACCGCGCTGCGTCCGTAGAACTCGATCGCTCGACCGTCGAACTGCCCCAGCACGCTCGCGCACTCGGGAAGCTGCGTCATCGAGGCGTGGAAGGTGCGCGCCCAGCTCGCGTGATGGTCCGGGTGGCAGCTCGCGCAGCTCGAGGCACCGTCGTAGTCGCCCGCGCGCTCGCGCAGCGGCTGGTGGGCCGCGATCGCGACCGGATCGGGACCCCACGCCAAGACGATCCCGACCGCAAGGGGTGCGACTGCGAAAGCCGCGAACAGCAAGAAAAATCTGCGCACGCGGACATCCTAGGAAGTGATCTTCCCGAGTCGAAGCGGCTCTCGCCCGAGAACAGCGTCGTAGCCTTGGGAGCGGGGTTCGCCCTCGGAGCGAATCGCGCGTCCTATGTCCCGCGCCCGGCCCACGAAGCGGTCCCTCCTCGCACTCGCCTCCGCCGCTCTCGCTCTCGCGGCGAGCGCGCAGGAGCCCGCGCCTCGCGATCCCCGCCGCACGCCGTCCACCGCGCCGCGCACAGCGGCGGCGACATTCCCCGACACGCCCACCGTTCCGCGCACGCTACCCCTCGGCGTAGCGGCTTCGCCCGGCGAGCCGCGCAAGCACACTCTTGATCCTGCTCTGCCGCGCGACCGCGAGCACACGGCAGTGCAGTCGTTCGACGGCGCACTGTGGGCACGCGGAGCGAACTGGAAGATGAGCTTCGAGCGCGGGACGGCGACCTTCTTTCCCTTCCTGTCGTCCGCTGCTCCGCGCACCGAGGGCATCGCATTTGCGCTGCGCGATGTGCGCATCGACGAGCAACCGCTCTCGTTCGATACGCTCGCGCCCGCGGACGGCGACTCGCAGCGCATCGAGTTCGACCGCGGCGCCTTGGTCGAGCGCTACGAGCTCGCCCCGCGCTTGGTCGAGCAGTCCTTCCACTTCGCCGCTCTGCCCGAGCGCGGCGAGCTCGTGCTCTCGCTCGATGTGACCTCGGAGCTCGCGCCGCGGAGCGCGGACGACGGCTGGCGCTTCGAATCCGAGTGGGGCCACGCGTTGTATGGCCACGCGCTCGCGTTGGATGCAGCGGGTCGCAAGCTGCCGCTCGTCACGACGCTGGAGGACGGCGTGCTCTCCCTGCGCGTCCCCTCGAGCTTCGTGCGCGAGGCTGTCCTGCCGCTGGTGATCGACCCCGTGCTCGCCTCGTTCGGCATCGAGGGCACGCCCACCGATGCGCTCGCGCCCGATGTCAGCTACGACGCCACCGGTGGCGCCGTGCTGCATTGTTGGGAAGAGATCTTCAGCGCCGCCGACCACGATGTCTGGGCCGATGCCTACGACCCCGCGGGGAATCCGCTCTACCGCGGCGACTGGATCGACGCCACCGCCGCCTACTGGGGCCATCCCCGCAGTGCGAGCGTCGGCTCCAACGATCGCTTCCTGGTCGTCGCGCATGTCGTCAATGCGACCACTGGCCGCGTCGAGGTCTGGGGCCGCCTGCGCTCGCGCAACACGCCCCTGCTCGCGGCGCCCTTCAAGATCACCGGCGCATCGGGCTACGACGCGCTCTATCCCGATGTCGGCGGAGATCCCTACCCGACGGGGCCGAGCCACTTCCTCGTCACCTACGAGCGCGTGTGGAGCTTCGGAGCGGACCACGATGTGCACGCGCGGCTGGTGAGCGAGGCGGGCGCGCTCGCGAGCGCCCCGATCCAAGTCGACGGCACGATCCACACGCTCGACACCGCGATCTCCATCTCGAAGAGCAACTGCGGCGACGCGTGGAACCTCGCGTGGCAGCGCCGCAGTCCGGTGGGCGGCAACGACATCCTCGGCGCGCGCGTCGCGTGGGACGGCGTCGTGATCGCACCGACCTTCCCCATCGCCGTCGGACCGCTCGACCACACCTCGCCTTCGGCGAGCTCGTGCGCGCAGGGCTCGTCGCGCTGGCTGTGCGTCTACGAAGAGGACTTCGGCACGGACCACGACATCGTCGCGAGCGGCCTCGACGGCGCGAGCGTGCGGCGCAGCGCGAACCTGAGTGTGTACGACGGCAACTTCATGGGACAGGACCAGCGCTCGCCGTGCGTCGACTCCGACGGCACGCACTTCGCGCTCGCGTACAGCGAGCTGTATGGCAGCTCGACCGTCGACTACGATGTGTATGTGAGCGAGGTTCTGTTCAACGGCCCGTCGCTCGCCGTGCTCGCGGCGCACCAGCCCGTGTTCCAGACCAACGGCGCCGAGTTCGAGCCCGCGCTCGCCGCGCGCGAGTCGAGCCAGCAGTCGCAGACGACTCACGACTACGCGCTCGCCTGGCATCGTGCGCCCAACGGGCTGCAACTCGCAAGTCACGATATCGTCGGCGCCGCCTATCGCGGCGCGAGCGGCGGTCTCGTGGCGAGCTACTGCGACGGTGCGACCGTGACCTGTCCGTGCGGCAACGGCACCTCCACGGTCGGCGGCTGCCCCAACTCGGTCACTTCCGCGGGCGCACGCCTCACATGGAGCGGAGAGCCCTCGACCACGCAGGACACGCTGCAGCTGTTCGTCGCGGGGATGCCGGGCGGCACGACCGCACTCTTCTTTCAGGGCACGGCCATGAACGGTGCGCTCGGCTCGGTCACGGGCGACGGCGTGCGCTGCGTGAGCGCTCCCGCCACGCGCCTCGCCATGCGCACCGCGAGCGTCACCGGAGGCGCGCTGTTCCCCGGAGTCGGCGACGCGAGCATCTCCGTCACGGGCTCGGTGCCCACCACCGGAACGACGCTCGTCTACCAAGTCTGGTACCGCAACTCCGCGCCGCACTGCGGCCCGAGCACGACGAACCTTTCCAACGCGCTCGTCATCGCGTGGACGCCCTGAGCGCGCGCTACATCGAGAGATAGCCGCTGACCTTCAGCGCGATCACGCCGACCCCCATCAGGCTCTCGCCCGCGATCAGACCCGAGGCGACCGGCACGATGAAGCGCTCGCCGAGCGCGCGCCACTGGCGGCGCACGAGCTCCGCGAGCGCGCCGCCGAGGAACATCGCGAGCCCGTTGCTGCCGGGAATCACCATCGCGATGCCGAGGCCCGAGGGCGACGGCACGAACGGCTTGACGCCCTTGGGCGCGAGCTTCTCGAGCAACGCGAGTGCGAGACCGAGCGTCGCGCCGACGAGGATGCCCACGCGCGCCTCGCTCCCCAGCGCCGCGAAGCCGTTGACGAAAATCTCCGAGACGCCGGCCCACACGAGGCAGCCCGGCGCGGGCCACTCGTCGGTGCCCAGTGCCGCGGGATCGGGGATCAGCAGGTTGAACGCGGGCACGATCAGCGCCGCTCCCGCGGCGACGCCGAAGAGCTGCGCGTAGAACTGCACGCGCGGGTTGCCGCCGAGCAGCCAGCCGGTCTTGAGCGTCGTCAGCAGGTCCGCCGCGTGCAAGCCGATGCCGCCCGTCACATTGGCGCTCATGATGTTGCCCGCGAGATTGCCCGGCACGAGCGCGCCGAACACGCCCTGCGTCACCGGCCCGAGCGCCTTGGTCGGCGTCACGTCCGTGTCGCCCGTGACGCGCGCCGCGATGAAGCCCATCACCACCGCGAGCGGCACCGCGATCACTCCGGCCCACCACGGGATCGCGAACAGGTAGCCCATCAGGAATACCACGATGGGCGCGAGCACGACGAAACCCGCGGGGAACCACCACGCGGGGCACTCGACCTCGTCCATCGGATCCCGCGCTCCGCCGCCGCGGCCGAAGATGCGCGCGAGTCCGCTGAACGAGCGCACCACGCTGCGATAGTCGAACAAGAACGACGCGAGGCCCGAGGCCACGAGCATCGACGCGCCCGGCCACACGGTCCACTCGACGATCTTCTTGTACGAGACGGTCGTGATGACGCCGTCGGCGACGAGCGAGGGCGCGAGCAGGCCATAGGTGAGCACGCTGCCCAAGAGCAGCGACCATGCCGTGCGGAAGCTCATCAGCGCGCCCGCGCCGAGCAGCACGACCTCGCTTTTGAGCTCCAGCGTCCACTCCGCCGCCTTGCGACCGGCGATCGAGAAACCCAGCGGAATCTTGGCCGGCATGTTGAACGGCATCCACACCGCCTTGGCCTCGCGCAACCATGTGAGCAGCGCCGCTCCCGCCGCCGCGAGCGCCAGCGCGCGCGCCTTGAGCGCGCCTTCGCCCGCGGAACCGCCGTGCAGCGTCTCGAGCGTCTCCGCCGTCGCCGTGCCCGTGGGGAACGCGAGCTGCTCCTTGTTGATCAGCTGGCGCTTGATCGGAATCGCCGCGAACACGCCGAGCGCCGCGATCAGCGCGAACCAGCCGATCATCGGCAGCGTCGCCGGTCGCTCCAGCCCTTGGTGCGTGACCACCATCATCAGGAGCGCGCCGTAGGCCGCCATGTTGCCGCCGCCCGTCATGTAGCCCGCGCCCGACGCGACCGTCGTGAGCGCGTTGTTCTCGAGCGCCGTCAGCGGCTGCTTCACCACGCGCAGCGCCTGCAGGCCGCGGAACAGCGAGAACGCGAGGATGCCTGCGGTGATCGTGACGCCCATCGACCAGCCCGTCTTGAAGAAGACATACAGGTTCGAGAGGCACATCACGCAGCCGAGCGCCATGCCGACGATGACCGCGCGCGCGGTGAGCTGGGGGACGCCCACTTTTCGAATGTGGCGCAGCCAGTGCGCCTCGGGATCGAGCTGCTCGGGTTCGTGCATGGCCGTTGCTTGGGGAGGGGTCGTGTGCGAGCCGGTGTGCGAGCCGCCGAGCGGCGTCGTGAGGGCCTCGTGGGGCGAGCCTACGCCAACGCCCCGCCGCCCGTCACGCGCGATCCACCCCCACAACCGCCGCGGCGTGCTACATTCGGAGAGTTCCGAACTATCCCGCTGATCCTCTCCGACGCCTCCCCCATGAACGCCGCCCGCATCGCCCTCGCGCTCGCCCTCCTGACGCTGCCCGCCCTCGCTGGAACCCGCTATGTCGACGCGGGCCTCACCACGGGCCTGAACGACGGCACGAGCTGGGCCGACGCCCACCGCGGTCCCCAAGGGTTGCAGGCGGCGCTCACGGCCTCGGTCGCGGGCGACGAGATCTGGGTCGCCGACGGTCTCTACACGCCGAGCGCCGCCACGCGCACGGTCTCGTTCCAGTTGAAGAACGGCGTGACGATCTACGGCGGCTTCGCCGGCGGCGAAGCGAGCGTCGCCGAGCGCAACCCGCTGCTCAATGTCGCGATCCTCTCCGGCGACCTCGCCGGCAACGACACGAGCCTCGTCTTCACCGACAACAGCTACCATGTCCTGAACGGCAACAGCACGAACGCGACCGCCGTGATCGACGGCTTCACGGTCACGGGTGGCAACGCCAATGGTGCGGCCAACGACGACCGCGGCGGCGGCATCCTGTGCACCGTCGGTGCCGGTCCGACCGTGCGCCGCTGCCTGTTCCTCGCCAACCGCTGCACCTTCGGCGGCGGCGCTGGTTACCTGAACTCGTCGAGCCCCAGCTTCAGCGACTGCACCTTCGAGTCCAATCAAGGCGGCAGCTTCGGCGGCGCGTTCGACATGGCGACGAGCGTCGGCGCGACCTTTGATCGCTGCGTGTTCCGCAACAACCGCGCGGCGCGCGCCGGTGCAATCGAGATCTTCGGCTCGAGCCCCGTCAAGGTCTACAACTCGCTCTTCATCGCCAACCAGTGCACGGGCACGGGCGGCGGCGGAGCGATCTATGTCTCGAGCTCCGCCGCGCAGATCCGCAACTGCACCGTGATCGGCAACAGCGCGACCGTGACGGCTGCGGGCGGACTGCTCGTCAGCGGCGGCTCGCCGACCGTGACGAACTGCATCTTCTCGGGCAACTTCGGCACCGCAGGCAACACCGTGGGCGCGCAAGTGAGCGCGGGCGTCACCGTCACCTACACGCTCATGCCCTTCGCCTACGCGGGTACGGGCAACCTCAACGCGACTCCGGTCTTCGCGCCCTGCGGCCTCTTGCCTTACCGCCTCGCTCCGACGAGCCCGGGCGTCGACGCCGGCAACAATGCGGGCCTCCCGGCCGGCACGAACGCGGATCTGAGCGGCTTCCCGCGCTTCGTCGATGTCCCGACCGTCGCCAACACGGGCGCGGGCACGGCGCCGATCGTCGACATGGGTTGCATGGAGACCGATGTCGACTGCAACGGCAACGGCATCCCCGACCCCTGCGACATCACCAGCGGAGCCTCGCTCGATGTCAACGCCAACCGTGTGCCCGACGAGTGCGAGTGCCAAGGCGGCGTCACGCCGACCGCGTACTGCACCTCCAAGCTCAACTCGCTGTTCTGCACGCCACTGATCGGCTTCTCGGGCTACGCGAGCGCCTCGAACAACGCCGGCTTCGTCATCACCGCAGCCAGCATCATCAACCAGAAATCGGGCCTGCTCTTCTACGGCTACATGTCGGCCAACACTCCCTTCCTCGGAGGCACGCTGTGCATCGCGTCGCCCATCCGTCGCACGGCGACGCAGCTCTCCGGTGGCGCGACCACGGGCACGAACTGCACGGGCAGCTACACCTTCGACTTCAACGCATTCATCGCGAGCGGCGCGGATCCCCTGCTCCAGACGGTCGGCCAGACCGTGCGCGCGCAGTGGTGGAGCCGCGATCCGCAGGACCAGTACACGACCAGCCTGACGAACGCGCTGCAGTTCGCGATCTGCCAGTGAGCGAACGCACGCCGAGCGCGCGCCGCGGATCGGATGGACGCTGAGCCATGCGCACGGCGGTGGTGCTCCATCAAGACCAGATGGGTCACGGTGATCGCGCGCTCGGTCAGCGCATCCTCGCGACCTTCCTGCGCAAGGCGCTCGCGCTGCGCGAACTCGACGCGATCGTCCTGTTCAACTCCGGCGTGCGGCTCGTGGCGGCCGACTCGCCCGTGCTGGCGGAGCTGACCTTGCTGCACGAGCGCGGCGTCGATCTCGTGCCCTGCGGAACATGCCTCGAGCACTACGGCGTTCAGCCGGCCGCCGGACGCATTTCCGACATGGACACGATCCTGCGCGAGCTCGACGCGGCCGCGAAGGTCATCACGCTCTGAGCGCAGACGACAGGGAACGAGGGCGAGCGCCCTTGAACGGCGCGAGGGTGGGAACGAAGCTCCTCGGCCCATGAACCACGCCCAGAACTTCGCCAACCATCGCGCGATGCCGCCCTTGTCCTACCTCGCGGCGGGCCTCGTGCTGCTCGTCTTCACGGGTCGCTCCATCTGGCGCGCGGCAGCGGAGTTCAACTTCGACTCGCTGCTGCTCGCGCTGGTCGCGCTGGCCCTGCTGGTCGTGTGGAATGCCTCGCGCAGCCGTGCGATGGTCGTCCAAGATCGCCTCATTCGCAACGAGACGCGCCTGCGACTCCAGCGCGTGCTCGGAGCCCATCGGGGCGCGGACATCGAGCGACTCGGGCTCAAGCAGGTGATCGCGCTGCGCTTCGCGAGCGATGCGGAGCTGCCTGCCCTCGTCGATGCGGTGCTCGCGGGCAAACTCGAGAAGCCCGTCGACATCAAGCGCGCGGTGCGCGACTGGCAAGGCGACACCTTGCGCGTATGAAGCCCGCCGCCGCCAGCGAGAAGAAGCCCAAGCCCAGCCTCGCCTCGAGCTGGCGCGAGATGCGCCGACTCCTGCACGAGCACCGGCATCGCCTCGCGCTCGGCCTCGCTCTGCTGCTGATGAACCGGCTCGTCGGGCTCGTGCTGCCCGCGACGAGCAAGCTCTTGATCGACGATGTGATCGGCAAGGGCCAGGTCGAGCTGCTCGTGCCCCTCGCCATCGCGGGCGGCATCGCCACGCTCGTCCAAGCCGCGAGCGGCTACTCGCTCTCTCAGGTGCTCGGCGTCGCCGCCCAGCGCGCGATCAACGACATGCGCAAGGAAGTGCAGGCCCATGTCGGGCGTCTGCCGGTGCGCTACTACGACTCGACGCAGACCGGTGTGCTGATCGCACGCATCATGAACGACGCCGAGGGCCTGCGAAATCTCGTCGGCACGGGCATCGTGCAGCTCATCGGCGGGTTCGTGAGCGCCGCGATCGGCATCGGCGTGCTCTTCTGGCTCAACTGGCGCCTGACGCTCGCGATCCTCGTCGCGCTGGCGCTGTTTGGGCTCGCGATGGGCTGGGCCTTCAAGGTGCTGCGCCCGCTGTTCCGCGAGCGCGGCAAGATCCAAGGCGAGATCACGGGGCGCCTCAACCAGACGCTCGGCGGCGTGCGCGTCGTCAAGGCCTACACGGCCGAGCGCCAAGAAGAGCGCGTGTTCGCGGGCAATGTCGACCGGCTGTTCGACAATGTGCGGCGCTCGATGACCGGCGTGTCGGCGACCACCGCCTTCTCGACCGCGATCGTCGGCCTGATCGGCGTGCTGCTCACGATCTACGGCGGCCGCGCGATCCTCGACGGCAGGATGACGCTCGGCGACTTCGTGATGTACCTCGTGTTCATCGGGCTCGTCGTCGGTCCCGTGGTGCAGATCGCCTCGATCGGCACGCAGATCACCGAGGCCTTCGCTGGCCTCGACCGCATCCGCGAGCTGCGCGAGGTGGCCGCGGAGGACGAGGGCGACGAGCAGCGCGCGGCTTGCCCGGAGCTGCGCGGCGACTACGAATTCGACGACATTTCCTTCGAGTACGACGCGGGCAAGCCGGTGCTCTCGCAGGTCAGCTTCCGCGCGCGAGCGGGCTCGACCACTGCGCTCGTGGGCTCGAGCGGGTCGGGCAAGAGCACGCTGGCGAGCCTCGTGATGGCCTTCAACCGGCCGCAGTCAGGGCGCGTGCTCGTCGACGGCCGCGACCTCGCCTCGCTGCGTCTGCGCGACTACCGCTCGCACCTCGGCGTCGTGCTGCAGGACAACTTCCTATTCGACGGGACGATCGCGGAGAACATCGCCTTCTCGCGGCCGAGTGCGACCCGCGCCGAAATCGAAGCTGCAGCGAAGCTCGCGCACTGCAACGAGTTCGTCGCACGCTTCGAACAAGGCTTCGACACGGTGGTCGGAGAGCGCGGCATCAAGCTCTCCGGCGGCCAGCGCCAGCGCGTCGCGATCGCGCGCGCGCTGCTGGCGCAGCCCCGCGTGCTCGTACTCGACGAGGCGACCTCGAGCCTCGACAGCGAGAGCGAGGCGCTGATCCAAGACGCGCTCGCGAGCCTGCGCAAGCAGCGCACGACCTTCGTGATCGCGCACCGGCTCTCCACGATCCGCTCCGCGGACCAGATCCTCGTGCTCGAGGGCGGTCGCATCGTCGAGCAGGGCTCTCACCGCGAGTTGCTCGCGCGCGGCGGCCGCTACCGCGAGCTCCACGACCGGCAGTACCGCTTCGAGGCCGAGCGCTTCGTCAATCCGGGCGAGGAGCTCTCCCCCACGCAGGCCTAGAGGCCGCTGGTGCTTCAGGGCTGGTAGGTGAGCGTTGCCGCCGGCGAGAGGAAAGTCGTCTTGCACGCGGTCGGGTCGTGGAAGCAGCCCTGCACCTCGACGGTCGAGCCGCTGCCGAAGGGGTTGCCGAGCGCGGTCGGGTTGGCGAGCTGGAAGGCATTCCAGTCGAGAGTGAACGACCCGTTGCACATGAGGGATGTGCCGAGGGAGTCAGACGACAGCGCGCGCTGCGTCGGCGGACGCACGCACAGGAAGCTCTGGCCTTGAGCATTGCACCAACTCTGCAGCTGCGAGCCGTTGATGCCGTAGAAGAAGATGCCCGCGCGCTGGCCCTCGACCTGCGACAGCGTGAGCACGCAGGTGCCGCTGTGCGCGAGGTTGGGATTTCCGGGCGCCGAGAGCTGCGGGATGCAACCGCTCGACGATCCGGGCGCGAGCGGCGTGCAGTACACCTGCGGCAGCGCGACCGCGCAGGTCTCGACGATCAGATCCCAGCGCACGAGCGTGCCGACATCGAGCGCGTGGTCGTCGTGCGCCTCGAGCACCCAGCTGCCGTCGGGTTCTGGCCGAGGACATTGTCGAACGAACCTTCCGGCGCGAGCAACGGCACGGCCACGAGGTTCGTGAGGCTCGCGCCGAGCCCGCTCGCCTGCAGCGAGAACTCGACGAGTGAGGTCGTCGGAATCGGGCCGACGGTGCCCGCGAAGGTGGCCGTCGCGACGCTCGCGCCACCGCAGGCCGGTCCGACCTGAAAGTGCGGGCCGATATCGGACTGCACGCTCGGAGCGTGCGGGCTGCCCCAGCTCGCGTTGGCAGGATCGTCGCCGCCGACGCGTCGCGACAGTTCGGAGTACATCGACTGAAGTTCGTCGAGACGCGCCTGCGCCGCGCCCGCGGAGCGCGCGGCATCGAGCTCCGCCGCGATCGCCGGCATGCGCTGGTGAACTGCCGCCGCATCCTGCGCGCGTGCACCTGAGCCGAGGAGGAGCGCCGAACCGAGGATCGGGTACGCCTGCTCCATGGTCCGGGCATGGTCGGTAACCGCCCCGGAAGCGCTATCCTCGCGCCCCATGAAGGCCGCCAGAAACCGCCCCACATCGCCCGCTCGTCTCATGGAACTCTTCCCGGAGATCGAGCCCTACCGCGAGGGCATGCTGAAGGTCTCCGAGTTGCACACGATTCATTGGGAGGAGTGCGGCAACCCCAAGGGCAAGCCGTTGGTCTTCCTGCACGGCGGGCCCGGCGGCGGCATCGATCCCGTCTACCGCCGCTACTTCGACCCGCGCAAGTGGCGCATCGTGCTGTTCAGCCAGCGCGGCTGCGGCAAGAGCACGCCGCACGCGGAGCTACGCGAGAACACCACCTGGGACCTCGTCGCCGACATCGAGAAGCTGCGCGCGCACCTTGGCATCGACAAGTGGGTCGTGTTCGGCGGCAGCTGGGGCAGCACCCTCAGCCTCGCCTACGCGCAGACCCACACGCGCCGCGTGCTCGGACTCGTCCTGCGCGGCATCTTCCTCCTGCGTCGCAGCGAACTCTTGTGGTTCTATCAGGAGGGCGCGAGCCACATCTTCCCCGACGCGTGGGAGCGCTACCTCGAGCCGATCCCCGTGCGCGAGCGCGGCGACATGATGGCCGCCTACTACAAGCGGCTCACGAGCAAGAACAAGGCCGTGCGCGCGCGCGCCGCCAAGGCTTGGTCGATCTGGGAAGGCACGACGAGCAAGCTGTTCGTCGACCCCAAGCTCATCGAACGCTTCGGCGGCGATGAGTTCGCCGATGCGTTCGCGCGCATCGAGGCGCACTACTTCGTCAACAAGGGCTTCCTCGCGAGCGACGATCAGTTGCTCGTGGGCGCCAAGAAGCTGCGCAAGGTCCCCGCCGTGATCGTGCAGGGACGCTACGATGTGGTGTGCCCGATGCGCTCGGCCTGGGACCTGCACAGGGTCTGGCCCGAGGCCAAGTTCATCGTCGTCAACGACGCCGGACACTCGATGACCGAAGTCGGGATCCGCGCCGCGCTGATCCGCGAGACCGACGCGCTGGCGTGAGCGGCCCCGACTAGGCGAGCGCGGCCGCGGCGAGCACCTCGGCGTAGCCTGCGCGCCGGAACTCGACGGCGCGCGCGAGCGCCTCGGCGGGAGCGACCCACTCGAACGCATCGAATTCGATGCCGTCGGGGCACGGCGTGATCCCCGCGCGCAAGCGCGCGACGAACCAGCGCTGCACCTGCCCGAGCCCGACCTTCGCGTTGCGCAGCTCGCGCGGCAGCTCGTAGGCGATCCAGCGCGGATGCTCGCTCACGATCTCGAGCGCCGCGCTTCCCAGCCCCGCTTCCTCGGCGAGTTCGCGCACGAGCGCCGCGCGCGGCTCCTCGCCCTCCTCGATCCCGCCCTGCGGGAACTGCCAACTGCCCGCGCCGCGTCCACGGCGGCGCAGCATGAGCACGCGCCCCGCGCCGTCCGTGACGACACAGCCCACGCTGGCTCGAAAAAAGGCGCTCGGCATGGCGGGCGCAGAGCCTACCGCCGAGCGAGCGCGAGCGCGCTAATGTAGTCGCCCCGATGAGCCTCCCCCACGCCCTGCCCGCGTCGTGGCGCGCGGAACTCGGCCTCGAGATCGAGCAGCCCTACTTCGCTGCGCTCGAGCGCTTCGTGGACGCGGAGCGCGCGAGCAAAGTCGTGTTTCCGCCGCCGCACGATGTCTTCGCGGCGTTCGCGCTCACGCCGCTCGAGCGCGTGCGCGCGGTCATCGTCGGACAGGATCCCTACCACGGCGACGCCCAGGCGCACGGCCTGTGCTTCAGCGTGAAGTCGGGCGTCGCGATCCCGCCTTCCCTGCGCAACATCTTCAAGGAACTCGAGAGCGACCTCGGACTCGCGCGGCCGGCGCACGGCGATCTCGCGAGCTGGGCGGCCCAAGGCGTGTTGCTCTTGAACACCGTGCTCACCGTGCGCAAGGACGAGGCCAACTCGCATGCGGGCCGCGGTTGGGAGCGCTTCACCGATGCCGCGCTGCGCGCTGTCTCGCGCCGCGAGCATGTGGTGTTCCTCCTGTGGGGCAACTCCGCGCGCGCGAAGGCCGAGCTCCTCGACGCGCGCCACACGCGCATCGAGTGCGCCCACCCTTCGCCACTTTCCGCGCGCAAGTTCTTGGGCTCGCGCCCGTTTTCGCGCGCCAATGCGGCGCTCGCGGCGCACGGGCAAGGCACGATCGACTGGTCGCTCTCCGACGGACTGTCCGCGTGAGCGACTTCGACCCGCCGCTGGCGTGCAGCGTGCGCGACTGCGCGGCTGCGCTGCGCCCCCAAGCCCAAGCGTTGGCCGTGCGAGCGCGGCCACAGCTTCGACGCCGCGCGCGGTGGCTACCTGCGTCTGTTACAGCCGCAGGATCGACGCGCGCGCGAACGAGAGCGTCTGGCGATGCCCGAGATCCACGACATCACGGCCAGCCACGACCTGCTGCTGTGACGACGCCGCGTGCGCTGATGCGCCGCGACCCAAATTCCGCGCTCCGCGCTGGCATCTGGCCGCTCGTGTGCGACACTCCCGCGTCTGGCTTCGCCTCGCTCGCCGGTTACGCTCGGTTCGAATCCCGAAGCCGCCTCCGCAAGCAGGACTGCAATGAAGATTTCTGACCACAGCGTCGTCTCGATCGACTACACGCTGACCGACGATTCGGGCACGGAGCTCGACAGCTCGCGCGGCGGCGATCCGCTGACCTACATCCACGGCGTCGGCGACCTGATCCCGGGCCTCGAGCGAGCGCTCTTGGGCAAGGGCATCGGAGCGGCCATCAAGGTCCGCATCGCTCCCGAGGACGGCTACGGCCTGCGCGACGAGAACATGGTCGCGCGCGTTCCGCGCTCGCACATGCCCAAAGGCGCGCCCCTCGATGTGGGCACGCAGTTTCAGGCCTCGGGCCCCGAGGGCGAGCAGGTCGTGAGGCTGGTCAAGGTCGAGGACGATGCGGTGTGGCTCGACGCCAACCACGAGCTCGCGGGCGTGCACCTCAACTTCGAGGTGACGGTGGTCGCCGTTCGCGCCGCCACGGACGAGGAGCCCGAGCACGGCCACGTGCACGGACCCGGCGTTCACCACCACTGAGCGCGAATTCGCGAGCCGCGCCCCGTCGCGCTCGCTCGGTCACGAGCCGTCGACCGCCTGCGCGCGAGATCGTCGGCAAGACCACTCGCGCCGAGGCGGCACGCACCGCCTGCTCGTGGTCGAGGCGCGCGAGCGGCGGCTGGTAGGCTTGCGCGGCATGAGCGCGCCGTTTCCCGTCGACCGCCCCGTGCGGCTGCTCGAGTTCCTGCGCTCCGTCCTGCCCGACTGGAAGCGCTCGACCCTCGAGCAGCGCATCCGCTCGGGTGCGGTGCGGGTCAACGGCATCGCCGTCCGACGCAACGAGCTGCTCGCCCCGGGCGACACGGTCGAAGTCGGAGAGCGCACCGGCGTTCCTGCGAGCGGCGCCAAGCTCGCGCTGCTGCACGAGGACGAGTGGCTCGTCGCCATCCACAAGCCCGCGGGGTTGCTCTCCGTCTCCACCGACAGCGAGCGCGAGAAGACCGCGCTGGCGCTCGTGAAGGAGCACATCGGCCGACCGGGGCACCCCGCTCGCGCATGGCCCGTGCACCGGCTCGATCGCGACACCTCCGGCGTGCTGCTGTTCGCGCTCTCCCGCGATGTGCAACAGATCGTGCAGGCGCGCTGGAGCGCGGCTCGCAAGACCTACCTCGCCTGGGTCGAGGGTCGGCCCGTGCCGCCCGAGGGCACGATCGACGCGCCGCTGTGGGAAGACGCGAGCCTGTTCGTGCGCGTCGGCAACCGCGAGGGAGCACGCGATGCGCGCACGCGCTACCGCACGCTCGAGACGCGCGAGCACCAGTCGCTCCTCGAAGTCGAGCTCGACACCGGCCGTCGACACCAGATCCGCGCCCACCTCGCGTGGATCGGCCACCCGATCGTCGGAGACGAGCGCTACGGAATGAGCGCCTCGCGCATGGCCCTGCACGCTCTGCGACTCGAGCTCCCCCACCCGGTCACCGGCGCGCCCCTCGTGCTCGAAGCCCCGCCTCCGCGGGCCTTCCAGCGCTAACCCGAGCTCAGGCGAGCGCGGTGTAGATGCGGTGGCAGTCGTCGTGGTCGTCGATGGCCTCGAGGAAGCTCTCGACCTCGCCGCGCTGCTCAGGCGAGAGCGTGACCTTGTCCTTGGGGCGGTAGCCCATCTCGGAGGTCGTCACGCGCCAGCCGGCGGCCTTGAGCGCGCGCAACACGGCGTCGAGGTCCGCGGGCTCCGTGAAAAAGCGCGCGCCGATCTGGCCTTCCGGCGTGTCCTCCAGCGGCTCGACATCCTGGGCGCCCGCCTCGATGGCCGCGCCATCGCGGTCGAGCGCGACATCTTCATGCGTGGCCTCGATCGTGCCCACATGGTCGAAGAGGAACATGACCTTGGCACCGAACTGCGCCTCGCGGAACAGCGAGCGCATGTCGGGCGCAGTGCGGTTGCGGTTGTCCGTCAGGCACTCGACGATCACGGGCACCTTGTGCGGCGTCATGCCCTCGAAGGTGACGAGCTCGAGCTGTGCGGCGCCATCGCCTCCACCCGCGGCCTTCTTGATCGCGCGCGTGATCACATCGTTCGAGACCGACTGCTTGCGCGCCGCTTCCACGGCCACTTCGAGGCGCGCGTTCATGGCCGGATCGGGCGCGCCGAGCTTCGCGGCGACCGTGATCTCGCGCACGAGCTTGGTGGTGATCTTGGCACGCTTGTTGGCGTTGATCTCGCGCTTCTTCTGGAGCCACTGACGGCCCATGCCGACTTCTCCCCTGTCCTCGAACCTGCGGGCGCCGACCCCTGCGACCGGCGCTGTGGACAACACGATAGCGAGGCCACCTCAGGGTCGCTCGAAAACGTCCTTGTCGATGCCCAGCCCCTGCGCGCGTCGCGCCGCCGCGGTCGAGCGCGAGCAGCTCCGCAAGCACCCAAGTGCCATCGACCTCGGGGCACATCCTCGGGCCGTGCGTCGAGGTTCCACGCGCCGAGGTTCCCCGCGGGAACGCACCCAAGCGCGACCTCCACGCGCTCCATCTGGCACGCTCCGCCGTGTGCGCAGTACGCTCATCTGCATGGACAAGCGTGAGTTCCTGCGCGGTGCGGGTGCGTGTTCGCTCTCGGCGTTGCTGGGCGAGAGCGCGTGGGCGCGCTGGGCCGCGCTCGAGCCCGCACAGCTGGCGCGCTCGCCAGATTTCTGGGCCGAATTGCGCGCGCGCTATCGACTGCGGAGCGACTTCATCAACCTCGAGAACGGCTACTACTCGATCATGGCGCAGCCTGTGCTCGAGGCGCTCGTCGAGCACATGCGCACGGTGAACTTCGAGGGCGCGCACTACATGCGCACGCGCTCTGCGGACGAACGCATGGCAGCGCGCGCGGCGCTCGCGCGCGTCGCGCGCTGCTCCGTCGAGGAGCTCGCGATCACGCGCAACACCACCGAGTCCCTCGACATGGTGATCTCCGGCCACGACTGGAAGGCCGGCGACGAGGTCGTGATGGCCGAGCAGGACTACGGCACGATGCTCGAGATGTTCGAGCAAGTCGGCCGCCGCCACGGCGTGCTCTGCAAGCGCGTGTCCGTGCCGCTCGATCCGCGCTCCGATGACGAGCTGGTCGAGCTCTACGCACGCGCGCTCACGCCGCGCACTCGCCTGCTCCTCGTCTCGCACATGATCAACATCACCGGCCAAGTCCTGCCGGTGCGCAAGCTGTGCGACATGGCGCACGAGCGCGGCGTCGCGGTCTTGGTCGACGGCGCGCATTCCTTCGCGCACCTCGACTTCGCGCTGCCCGACCTCGGCTGCGACTACTACGGGGCGAGCCTGCACAAGTGGCTCGGCTGCCCGCTCGGCGCTGGGTTGCTGTATGTGCGTCGCGAGCGCGTCGCGGGCCTGTGGCCGCTCCTCGCGCCCCCGCCCAAGCCCGCCGACGACATCGCGCGTCTCGCCCACAGCGGCACCTACCCCGCGCACATCGACCTCGCGCTGCGCGACGCGATCGCGTTCCACGAGTCGATCGGGATCGAGCGCAAGTCCGCGCGCCTGCGCCACCTCCAGCGCTCGTGGTCCGAACGCGTCCGCGGCCGCCCGCGCATCCGCCTCAACACGCCCTCCGACCCTGCGCGTTCCTGCGCCATCGCCAATGTCGGCATCGAAGGCCTCGCCCCCGCCGATCTCGCGCGCCGCCTGCTCGACGAGCATCGCATCTACACCGTCGCCATCGATGTCGCCAATGTGCAAGGCGTGCGCATCACCCCGCACCTCTACACCAGCGAAGCCGAACTCGACACGCTCGTTTCCGCGCTGCTCGCGCTCTCCGCCTGACGCCCGCGGAAGGGCGGCACGCCAAGCCTCGGCGGAGCGCGCCGCCATGCATGAGCAGCAGGTCCGCTACAGCGGGATGTTGCCGTGCTTGCGCAGCGGGCGCTGTTCGTGCTTGGTCTTCAAGAGCTCGAGGGAGCGGATCAGGTAGGGACGCGTCAGATGCGGCTCGATGACATCGTCGAGGTAGCCGCGCGCGGCCGCCTTGTAGGGGTTGTTGAAGGTGGCCTCGTACTCGGCGGTCTTCTCGCGCTCGAACGCCGGCGGATCCTTGGCCTTGTCGATCTCGCGGCGGTAGAGGATCTTCGTCGCGCCCGCGGCGCCCATGACGGCCACGGTGGCCGCGGGCCAGCCGAGGTTGACATCGCCGCGAATGTGCTTGGAGCTCATCACGTCGTAGGCGCCGCCATAGGCCTTGCGCGTGATGACGGTGAGCTTCGGCACCGTCGCCTCGCAGTAGGCGTACAGGAGCTTCGCGCCGTGGCGGATGATGCCGTTCCACTCCTGCACGGTGCCCGGCAGGAAGCCTGGGACATCCTCGAAGGTGACGAGCGGGATGTTGAAAGCGTCGCAGAAGCGAATGAAGCGCGCGCCCTTGACGCTCGCATCGATGTCGAGACAGCCCGCGAGCACGCTCGGCTGGTTGGCGACGATGCCGACGACGCGGCCGCCTAGCCGCGCGAAACCGACGAGAATGTTCATCGCATATTCTGCGTGCACTTCGAGGAACGAGCCGCGGTCGACGACGCGCGAGATCACTTGGTGCATGTCGTAGGGCTTCGACGGATCCTCGGGGCAGAGCGTGTCGAGCTCGCGATCCATGCGGTCGTGCGGATCGTCGGTCGGGACGAAGGGCGCATCCTCCGCGTTGTTGAGCGGCAGATAGCCGAACACTCTGCGCAAAAGCGCGATGCAGTTCTTGCCATCGCTCGAGCGGAAGTGCGCCGAGCCCGACTTGGTCGTGTGCACCTCCGAGCCTCCGAGCTCCTCGCTCGTCACGAGCTCGTGCGTCACGCTCTTCACCACATCCGGGCCGGTGATGTGCATGTACGAGGTCTGGTCGACCATGAAGATGAAGTCGGTGATCGCCGGGCTGTACACCGCGCCACCGGCACAGGGCCCCATGATCGCCGAGAGCTGCGGCACGACTCCGGAAGCCTGCGTGTTGCGCCAGAAGATCTCCGCGTAGCCGCCGAGCGAGCTCACGCCCTCCTGAATGCGCGCGCCGCCCGAGTCATTGAGCCCGATCACGGGCACACCGACCTTGAGCGCCATGTCCATGACCTTGCAGATCTTCTGGGCGTGGGTTTCCGAGAGCGATCCGCCGAAGACCGTGAAGTCCTGCGCGTAGACGTACATCGGTCGCCCATCGATCAGACCGTGGCCCGTGACCACGCCGTCGCCGAGGATCTGTTGCTCCTGCATCCCGAAGTCGGTGCAGCGGTGCGTCACGAAGCGGTCGAGCTCGGTGAACGAGCCCTCGTCGAGCAAGAGGTCGATCCGCTCGCGAGCCGTCAGCTTGCCCTTCTTGTGCTGGGCCGCGATGCGCTCGGGGCCGCCGCCTTGGAGGGTGAGCTCGCGCATGCGGCGCAAGCGTTCGAGGAAAGTCTCTTGGGTCATCGCTTGGTTCCGAAGGCTGTCCCGGAGCATCTTGGCAGGCCGGATTCTAGTGACCAACGGGGCAGTCGGCATCCCCCGCCGATGCGCACCGACATTCCATGTCGAGCGCGCGCGGCTCAAGTCCGGCTCCGCTCTGCCTTGCCGCGCGGGCGCTGTCGTTCGCGAGCGCTGCGCTGGATTCGGCGGCAACGCCCCAGGGGCGGATGTGCTCTCTGTACCGCGAGGTCGCCCCTGCGAGGCACGGACACCAGGCAAAGTGGCGGGTGCGCGAGAGTACCTGGTATGATCGGCTCGTGCCCAGATCTCGCCCTTCGCGCGAGCAGCTCGAGAGCGAGCTGCGTTTCCTGCGCGAACAGGTCGCGCGACTCGAGGCCGCCGCGACCGGCGACGCGCGCGACCTCGCCGCCAGCGAGAGCGACACGCGCCGCGCCGCGATCCTCCACAGCGCGCTCGACTGCATCGTCACCGCCGACGAGAAGGGACGCATCGTCGAGTTCAATCCGGCGGCGGAAGCGACCTTCGGCCATGCGGCGAGCGCCGTGATCGGCCGCTCCATCGGCGAGGTGCTCGTGCCGCACGCGCTGCGCCCCGCGCACGAAGCGGGCTTTGCGAGATACCTCGCCACGGGTCACGGTCCCGTCCTCAATCAGCGCATCGAGATCACGGCGCTGCGCGCCGACGGTCGCGAATTTCCCGTCGAGCTCGCGATCACGCCCTACATCGTCGGCGGTCGGCGCTACTTCACCGCGTACCTGCGCGACATCTCGGCCCGCAAGGCCGCCGAAGAAGCCGTGCGCGCCAGCGCGGTGGCGCTGCTGCAAGCGCAGAAGCTGGAAGCCATCGGCAAGCTCGCCGGCGGCATCGCCCACGACTTCAACAACCTGCTCACCGTGATCGTGGGCTACTGCGAGATTCTCGAGCTCGACTCCGAGTCCAACCTCACCGTTCGCTCCACCGCAGGCGAGATTCGCCGCGCGGGAGAGCGCGCGGCCACGCTGACACGTCAGTTGCTCGCCTTCAGTCGCCAGCAGCACATGGAGCTCGTGCCGCTCGATCTCAACAAAGTCGTCGCCGAGACTGCGGCGCTCTTGAGGCACCTGATCGGCACGACCATCGACCTGCGCCTGGAGTTGGCTTCGGAGCCGTGCAGGGTGAAAGCCGACGCGATCCAGATCGAGCAGGTGCTGATCAACCTCGCGGTCAACGCAAAGGACGCCATGCCACGCGGCGGCCGCATCACGGTGCGCACGCGCTCGACGCTGCTCGGCCCCGAGCGCTCGGGCGCGGCACTCGACCTGCCCGAGGGACGTTGCGCGATGCTCGAGGTCATCGACACGGGCAGCGGCATAGACCCCCATGTGCGCGCGCACATGTTCGAACCGTTCTTCACCACCAAGGGCGTGGGCCAAGGCACCGGACTCGGACTCGCCACCGTCTACGGCATCGTGCGTCAGTCGGCCGGAGCGATCGAAGTGGAGAGCGACCTTGGCGAGGGAACGACATTGCGCATCTACTTGCCAGCCACGGACGAACCGAGCGCGCCGTGCGTCGAGCGTGGCCAGAGCGCGCCCTCGACGCGCGGGTCCGAGACGATCCTGGTCGTCGAAGATGAGGACCGCGTGCGCGACCTCGTGCGAGAGGTACTCGAAGGGCAGGGTTACCGGGTGCTCGAAGCCGTCCACGGCCCGGCCGCGCTGGCGCTCGAGCGCACGCACGCGCGCGACCAGCTGCACTTGCTCGTCACCGACATGGTGATGCCGCAGATGGACGGTCCGACGCTGGCGCTGGCCCTGCGCGCTCACCGCGCGGCCCTGCCGGTGCTGTTCATGTCCGGGCACTCCGACACCGACCTGCGCAGCGCCGCCACGGACTTGCCGCGCTCCAGCTTCCTACAGAAGCCCTTTGCGCCCGCCCAGTTCGCCCGCGCGGTCCGCGAAGCCCTCGACTGGACCCGACGACCGAAGAGTGATAGTCTGTCCTAGGAGGTTTCCCGAGCGTTTGCCGAACCTCTTGGGCCGCGCTGGGGGTCAGAAGAGTTCATGGCGTCCCCGTTCTCCCGTTGCGTCCCCCTGCTCGCGGCCGGCGCGCTCAGCGCCTCGCCGCTGCTCGCGCAGGCGCCGAGCGGCTACTACAACTCGGTCGACCCCACGAGCCCCACGACGCTGCGCGACACCCTGCACGAGCTCATCGACGACCATCTGCGCATCGCCTACACGGCGAGCGGCACCGACACTTGGGATGTGCTCAACGCGGCCTGTGAGGACCCGACCAACGCGACGCGCGTGCTCGACCTCTACAAGAACACCTCGCTCGCCAAGCAGAGCGGCGGCAACAATTTCTACAACCGCGAGCACACCTGGCCGAACAGCTACGGCTTTCCGGTCGATGGCGGGTGCAACTACCCGTACACCGACTGCCACATGCTGTTCCTGTGCGACATCCAGTACAACACCGACCGCGGCAACGCTCCCTACCGCGCCTGCTCGGGCTGTCAGGAGTTCACCACGGTCGCCAACGCGGGCGTCGGCGGCGGGTCCGGCGCGTACCCGGGCAACTCGAACTGGGGCAGCGGCACGACGGTCACCAACGGTTGGGAAGTGTGGAGCGCGCGCCGCGGCGATGTGGCGCGCGCAATCCTGTACGCCGACGTGCGCTACAACGGCGGTTCCCACGGCGGCACGGGCTGCCCCGAGCCCGACCTGATCGTCACCGACACGCAGTCCCTGATCGCGAACTCCTCCACGGGCAACAATGTCTCGGTCGCCTACATGGGCATGAAGTCCGTGTTGCTGCAGTGGCACCAGCAGGACCCACCGGATGCGTGGGAGCGACGCAAGAACGACATCGTCTACTCCTTCCAAGGCAACCGCAATCCGTTCATCGATCACCCCGAGTGGGTCGCGTGCCTGTTCAGCAACTCGTGCGCGGTCGCCACGACCTACTGCACCGCGGGCACGACCACCAACGGCTGCCTGCCGACGATGAGCGCGAGCGGCAACCCGAGCGTCGCCGCGAGCTCTGGCTTCACGCTCTCGACGGGCAATGTCGAAGGCCAGAAGACCGGCCTGATCTTCTACGGCATCAGCGCGCCGCACGCCGCCGTCTGGGCGCCGGGCAGCACGAGCTTCTTGTGCGTGAAGTCGCCCACGCAGCGTCTCAACTCCCTGAATTCCGGCGGCACGACCAATCTCTGCAACGGCTCGTTCTCGGTCGACTGGCTCAACTTCCTCTCGACGCGCCCGGGAGCCCTCGGCCAGCCTTTCTCCGCTGGACAGGTCGTCTACGCGCAAGCATGGCTGCGCGACCCGCCCGCTCCGGGCACCACCAACCTCTCCAACGGGCTGCAGTTCACGACGCGCCCTTGATTCCGCGCGCGCTGGGCCGCGAGGCGATCGCGCTCTCTGCCGCCGCTAGTGGCCGTGCTCGGCGTCCTGCACGAGCTCGGTCAGCACGCCTCCGGTGGCGGCGGGATGCACGAAGGCGATGGTCGTGCCGTGCGCGCCCTTGCGCGGAGTCTCGTCGATCAGGCGTAGGCCCGCGGTCTTGAGCACCGCGAGCGCCGCAGCGATGTCGTCGACCTTGTAGGCGACATGGTGCAGGCCGCCGCCGGTCTTGGCGAGGAACTTCGACACCGGCGAATCGCTCGACGCCGGCTCGACGAGCTCGATGCGCTGCGTCCCCGCGTATGTGACGAGCACATTGACCGTCTGGTCCGCCACGAACTCCGGCTCGCTCGCCGCCAGCCCGAGCACTCCCTCGTAGATCTTGCGGGCCTCTGCGATCGACGGCACGACGATCGCGATGTGGTGGACGCCGCGAACGAGCGGCGCAAGCTGGGACGGAACGCTCATGGTTGCAGGATACCTCGCGCGAACGCTGTCGATGCGGGCTAGAGCACTTCGGGAGTCTGGTAGACGCCGAAGCGCTTCTCGAGCACGGCGCAGATCTCGCCCAAGGTGGCGTAGCACTCGACGGCGGGCAGGATGGCCTCGAGCAGGTTGGTGGAGCCGAGTGCGGTGCGGTCGACGGCCTCGAGCGCAGCGGCGACCTTGAGCGAGTCGCGCGAGGCGCGCACGCGCGCGAGGTCCTGCAAGACCGCTTCGCGCGCCGAGGGGTCGGGGCGGAAGATGCGCGGCGCGGGCTCGGCCAGGTTGAACTCGTTCACGCCCACGATCGTGCGCCCCTTCGACTCGACATCGCGCTGCCACGCCATGGCGCTCTTGTGGATCTCGCGCTGCACGAAGCCCTGCTCGATCGCCTGCACGGCTCCGCCGCGGCGCTCGACCTCGGCCATGAGCTCGAGCGCGCGCCGCTCGAGCTCGTCGGTGAGCGCCTCGATGTACGGCGCGCCGCCGAGCGGATCGATCACATCCGCGACGCCCGACTCGTGGGCGAGCACCTGCTGCGTGCGCAGCGCGAGCCGCGCGGACTCCTCGCTCGGCAGTGAGAGTGCCTCGTCGCGCGAGTTGGTGTGCAGCGACTGCGTTCCGCCGAAGATCGCAGCGAGCGCCTGCACGGTCACGCGCACGATGTTGTTGTCGGGCTGCTGGCTCGTCAGCATCGAGCCCGCCGTCTGCGTGTGAAAGCGCAGCATCCAGCTCTCGGGATCCTTCGCGCCGAACTCCTCGCGCATCATGCGCGCCCACATGCGCCGCGCCGCACGGAACTTCGCGACCTCTTCGAACAAGTGGTTGTGCGCGTTGAAGAAGAACGAGAGCCGCGGCGCAAACTCATCGAGCGGAAGCCCCGCCTCGAGCGCGGCCTTCACATAGGCGCGACCGTTGGCGAGCGTGAAGGCCACCTCCTGCACCGCCGTCGAGCCAGCCTCGCGAATGTGGTAGCCCGAGATCGAGATCGTGTTCCAGGCCGGCGCGTGCGTGCGCGCGAAGCTCATCAGGTCGGTCACGAGCCGCATCGACGGGCTCGCCGGGAAGCGGTAATTCCCGCGCGCCGCGTACTCTTTGAGGATGTCGTTCTGCACCGTGCCGCGGATCTTCTCGGCCGGCATGTTCGCGCGACGGCAGAGCGCGACATACATGCAGAGCAGGATCGGCGCCGTGGCGTTGATCGTCATCGAGGTCGACACGTCGCCGAGCGGGATCGAGTCGAACAGGAGCTCCATGTCCGCGAGCGAGTTGATCGGCACGCCGACGAGGCCCACTTCCGGCGCGGCGAGCGGATGGTCGGAGTCGTAGCCGATCTGCGTCGGCAGGTCGAAGGCCGTCGAGAGCCCCGTCTGGCCGCTGGCGAGCAGCACGCGGAAGCGCTGGTTGGTGTCGCGCGCGCTCGAGAAGCCCGCGTACTGGCGCATGGTCCACAGCCGCCCGCGGTACATGGTCGCGCGCACGCCGCGCGTGTAGGGGTACTCGCCGGGAAAGCCGCCGTCGGCGGCACCGCCGTAGAGCGGCTGCGGCTCGAGCCCGGACGGCGTGGCGAAGCTCGTGCGGCGCTCGCCCTTCTTGGCCTTCGTCCAGACATCCGACTTCCAGCGCTGCAGGCCCGGGTCGGGGCGGGGATCTTCGCTCGAGCTCATGGGGCGCCGGATTCTAGCGGCAGCGCCGGAACGCTAGGCTCCGCGAGCGGTTTCGAGCGCACAGACCTCCACGCACAAGGATCCAATGTCATGCAGAAGAAGCTCCTCGCCCTCGCCCTCCTCGGCGCCACCGGCTTCGGCCTCGCCGCCGCACTGCCCGCGCCGGCCGACATCCCGGCTTCCCGCCCGGTCGCTCCCCGTCCGGCCGCCGACGATGTGCTCGAAGAGTCGATGGAGAGCATGAACGGCGCGCTCAAGACGCTGCTCAAGGGCGGCATCACCGCCGAGACCAAGGACAAGTCGCTCGAGGCCGTCGTGCGCATGCAGAGTGGCATCGTCGCCGCCAAGTCGAGCAAGCCCCACGACCTCAACGCCGAAGAACTCGTCGGCTACCGCAGGATGATGGCCGACCTGCTCGCGACCACGGCCAAGCTCGAAGTCGCGATCCTCGACGGCAAGTTCGAAGACGCCACCAAGATCGCCAAGGACGAGCTGACGCGCTTCAAGAAGGAAGGCCACGACAAGTACCAGAAGGAAGAGGAGCACTAGCCTCTCCCCCGCCCCGCGATGCCGCGGGCGACGCTCGCCCGACACTCCGGGCCGCGCTCCTCGAACGAGGAACGCGGCCCGGACGCTTGTCGACGAGACAGCCCCGTCGCTCGACGGGGGAAGCTCTCAGGCGAGCTTCACATACTCGTAGTCGATGCCCTTCTCGTCGATGCCCTTGGCGGGCGCGGCGATCCACGAGGCGTACTTGCCCTGCTCGTAGACGGGCTTCATCAGCGACTTGACATAGGCCTTGTCCGCGGCGGTCGGCAGCCATGTGTCGACATTGGCGAGCCAAGTGGACTCGTCGAGCAGTTCGCCCGTCACCGGGTGGAAGTGCGCGCCGGCGTAGCAGCCGATCTTGCGGTGGAAGCGGCGGTGCGGGAGCGTGAAGCGCACGGGCGAGTCGAGGCGCTCGCAGATGCGGTTCCAGAAGTCGATGCCGCGCAGGTTGTCCTTGACATACTCGTCGCGCAGGACCTCGTTCATCGCGTTGCGCAGCGGCACCTCTTCCTTCGAGATGCGACCGTCGACGAAGTTCTCGAACAGATAGGACTGCTCGAGCGCGAGATGGTCCTTCTGCTTCTCCTCGTAGGCGCGGCCCTTGAGGCCCGAGCGGAAGAAGTTGGCGGAGTTAGAGCTGATCTCGGCGCCGTAGAGGTCGGTCGAGGAGCTCGCCCAGAAGTTGATGTACTTCTGGATGATGTCGACCGGGATCGCGCCGAAGTCGCGCACATCGCGATCGGGGTGATCGCGCATGACGGTCAGCGACTTCTCGATCACGCGGCCCACGCCCGTCTGGCCGACGAACATGTGGTGCGCCTCCTCGGTCAGCATGAAGCGGCAGGTGCGCGCGAGCGGATCGAAGCCCGACTCGGCGAGCGCGAGCAGCTGGAACTTGCCGTCCCGGTCCGTGAACATCGTGAAGCACAGGAACGACAGCCAGTCCTCGCAGGGCTCGTTGAATGTGCCGAGGATGCGCGGGTGGTCGGCGTTACCCGAGCGGCGGTGCAGCAGCTCCTCGGCTTCCTCGCGCCCGTCCTTACCGAAGTAGGTGTGCAGCAGGTAGACCATCGCCCACAGGTGACGGCCTTCCTCGACATTCACTTGGAACAGGTTGCGCAGGTCGTAGAGCGACGGTGCAGTGTGCCCGAGCAGGCGCTGCTGCTCGACGCTTGCGGGCTCGGTGTCGGCCTGCGTCACGATCAGGCGGCGCAGCCAGTTGCGGTACTCGCCCGGAACCTGCTGCCACGCCGGCTGCCCGAAGTGATCGCCGAAGCCGATCGTGCGGCCCGCTTCCGCCGGAGCGAGGAAGATGCCCCAGCGATACTCGGGCATCTTCACATAGCCGAAGTGCGCCCAGCCCTCGGCGCCAACATTGATCGCCGTGCGCAGGTAGACATCCTTGGTGTTGAAATCCGTCGGACCCATCTGCGCCCACCACTCGAGGTAGTTGGGCAGCCAAGCCTCGAGCGCGCGCTGCAGTCGCTTGTCGCTCGCGAGATCGACATTGTTGGGGATCTTCTGCGAATAGTCGATGCCGGTCATGGTCGTGCTTTTCTCTCCAAGGAATCAGGTGCGAAGGACGTCGAACTCAGGACGGTTGGGTGTGCCGTAGCAGGTGAGCGCGCCGCGCTCCCCCACTGCGTTCGGGCGCTGGAAGATCCAGTTCTGCCAGGCGGAGAGCCGCCCGAAGATCTTGGTCTCCATCGTCTCGGGGCCGGCGAAGCGCAGGTTGGCTTCCATGCCGGTCATGGCGTCGGGCGAGAACGCGGTGCGCTCCTCGATCGCGAGGCGCAGCTCGTCGTCCCAGTCGATCGCGTCGGGCGCGTAGGTCGCGAGGCCGAGCTCGCTGGCTTCCACCGCGCCGAAGGTCGCGTCCGCCGCGAGGACTTCGTCGGTCTTCTCCGGCGTACCGAGGAAGCGCGTCGCGAGGCGCGAGAGGCCGTTCGCCATGGGGAACATCCCCTTGTTCGCCGCGCTCGTGCCGAAGGTCAGCGGACGCTCTTCGTCGTCGAGCACATAGGTGCGGTCGCAGGCGAGCGCGAGCTCGAGTCCCGTGCCGACCCACTTCGTGCCTTCGTCACAGATCGCGTAGAGGCTCTTGGCGGTGTTGTCGAGGCGCTTGAGCACGCGCTTCACGAAGTGGCGCGTCTCGGTGGCGAACCAGTTGCCGCCGAGGGAGAGCAGCGCGTCCATCTGCTGCCACGAGGACACGGGGCCCTTCGCGCGCAGCAGTACGAGCGTGATCTCCGGCTCGTTGAAGCGCAGGTGGCAGAGCGCGTCGTCGAGCTCGCGGAAGGCGCGCAGCACCCACCACGCGTTGCCCTGCGCGAGCGCCTCGGCCGCGTCCTTGGCGCCGCTCTCGGGCGCGGTGAGCGTGAGCTCGACACAGCGCTGGGCGCGGTCGAACTTCAGCGCCACATATTTGTAGATGCGCGCGTCGGCGTTCGACTCGCAGCGGATCTCGTCGAGCTCGACGCCCTTCGCCGCGCGCACGGGCTGCGCGTCGGCGAGCTTGCGCGCCCACTCCTTGACGGTCTCGTTCCACTTCGAGAGCGGCGCGATGCCGTCGACCAAGTTCCACTCGACCGCGCGCTTGCCCTTGATGCCTTCGGCGACCGTCGAGAACGCGTCACAATGGTCGCGGCGCAGCTTGCGCTTGTCGGTGATGCGCGTGAGCCCGCCGGTGCCGGGCAGCACGCCGAGCAGCGGCACTTCGGGATAGCTCACCGCGCTGTTGCGGTCGTCGGCGAGCAGGATCTTGTCGCAGGCGATGGCGAGCTCGTACCCGCCGCCCGAGGCCGTGCCGTTGAGCGCGGCGAGGAACTTCACGCCGGAGTTCGCGCTGGCGTCCTCGAGGTACAGGCGCGTCTCGTTGGTGTACTTGCAGAAGTTCACCTTGAAGCCGTGCGTGCTCGTGCGCAGCATCACGATGTTCGCGCCGGCGCAGAACACGCGGTCGAGGCCGCCGGTGACGATCACCGAGCGCACTTCCGGGTGCTCGAAGCGGATGCGCTGCACGGCGTCCGCGAGCTCGACATCGACGCCGATGTCGTAGCTGTTGAGCTTGAGCTCGTAGCCCTCGCGTTGGCCCCCGAGCGGGTTCACATTCATCACCAAGGTGGCGACATCGCCCTCGATACTCAGCTTCCAGTGCTTGTAGCGGGAGGGATGCGTCTGGAAGACGACGGGAACACAGGGGTGTGCGGTCGCGGCCACGGGCGTCTCGGCGGGTTGGGGTGGGTGCTTGCACGGATCGGGAATGGGCAGTATACTTCCCACTCCACGAGCGACCAAGGAAGCATAGTTCCCATCCCATGGATCGACAAGACCTGTTTCGAGAGTTGGGCCGAAAGCTGCGCAGCGCGCGCGAGGGTGCCGGAATGAGCGTCACGGAGCTCGCCCGCCAGTCCGGCCTGAGCCGCAGGCATGTCACCGAGGCCGAGGCCGGCCGGGCCAACCTGTCCGTCGGCAAGCTGTTCGATCTCTCCGTGGCGCTCGGCGTTCCGCTGCGACGCCTGTTCGACCTCGAACCGGCGAAACCGGCCCGCGTCGCGCTCGTCGGCCTGCGCGGCGCCGGCAAGTCGAGCCTCGGCCGCGCCCTCGCGCTCGCCCTCGAAGTGCCCTTCGTCGAGCTCGACGCACGCGTCGAGGAGCTCGCGGGCCTGTCGCTGGCCGCGATCTTCGAGCTGCACGGCAGCTCCGGCTTCCGCCGCTTCGAGGCCGAGGCGCTCGAAAAGGTGCTGTCCGAAGGCGAGCGCTGCGTGCTCGCCACCGGCGGCTCGATCGTCCACTCGCCTGAAACCTACGCGCGCCTGCGCTCGACCTGCCACACCGTCTGGCTCAAGGCCACGCCGGAGGACCACTACGCGCGCGTCGTAGCCCAAGGCGACCTGCGCCCCATGAGCGGCCGCCCGCGCGCGATCGAGGAGCTGCGCGCGCTGCTCGAGACGCGCGAGCCGCTCTACGCACAGTGCGAGCACACCGTCTTCACCTCCGGCTCCACCCCCGCCCGCATCGTCGCCGACCTCGCCACCCGCTTCGCGGACGCCTGACCGCCGCGCGCGGGCGCTGCAGGCACGCGTGGGCGGAAGTTGCTCAGGCGCGACGCGGACGGCGCGCACTACGCCCCATGGAAAGCTGGCACGGGTTTCGTTGAGGATGCCGCCATGCGCAACAAGGTCGCGTGGTGGCTGTTCGGACTGTCGCTGCTGTTCTCGCTGGGTTCCTACTTCTGGATCGCGCACCGACCGGGTGCGGAGGCGGTCGAGACTGCCGCAGAGGCGACGGCGACGCGTGCGGAGACGAGCGACGGCTCCCGCGGAGCTCAGGACGGAGCGCTCGAGGCGCCTGCAACGGACGAGAGGGCTGCGCCGGAGCGCGTGGCCCAGGAGGTTCGCGCTGAGAACGCGGTGGTCGAGCTCGCGGGGCGCGTGCTCTGGCCGGTGGGCACCCCGGCGGACGAGAGCGCGGAAGTGCTCGTGCTCGGACGGGAAGCTCGCCGGAACGACGAGCTGCGCGATGCCAACGAGGACGAGCTCGCGGACGACGCGCGCATCCTCGCTCGCGCCGCAGTGGATCCTGACGGATCGTTTCGCCTGCCCTGGCGCGACCTCGCCGACGGAACGTGGCTGCACCTGCGCGGACGCTATGTGTTCCTCGCCGAGCCGCGACGGCTGCAGGCCGAGGACGCGCGAGTCGGGCTCGAACTCGCGCCGGAGCTCGGCGCCTGGGTCACGGGGCGTGTCCTCGTCGCAGCGGGCGTCGATGCGAGCGGCCTCGATGTGCGAGCCTGCGAGCTCGAGCTCATGTTCGACGCACTCGCGCTCGCGGGCGGCGCGCATCCGCCCGTCGGGCTGCGCGCTCCCACGACGCATCCGCGCTCGGATGGCAGCTACGAGTTTCGCGGCGTGGCTTCGCGCCTCGCGCGCGACCTGCGCGTGCGGTGCGAGACGCTGGCGGCGTTCAAGGGCGAGCGCGTCGACATTCGGCCGGGGCTGCACATCGCGCTCGATGCGGTGCTCACGCGCGGCGGCGAGCTCGCCGGACGCGTGGTCGATGCCGACGGCGTTGCGATCGCCGACGCCACGCTGGCGGCCTCCGTCGATCCGCTCGTCTTCGGACAGGGCGGCTTCGAGGTGCGCAAGGGCTCGAGCGACGCGGAAGGTCGCTTCGTGCTCGGCGCCGTGCTCGCCGGTGAAGTGGACCTCGCCTTCGCAGGTCGCGGCGTGCTCGAGCGCACGCTCGCCTGCACGGTGCGCGACGGCGAACGCACGGAGCTCGGCGACGTCGTGCTGAAACGCGGTGCGACTCTCAGCGGCGTGGTGCGCTGGCCCGATGGAAGCCCCGCGGCGAACGCGACCGTACGCGCTGACTTCGATCCAGCCGCGCTCGGCGGCATGAGCGCGCTCAACGCCATGCAGGGCGCGCGCGGCGAGGCGGTGGCGGATACGGAGGGTCGCTTCACCATCGTCGGACTGGGCAAGGGACCCTTCCTCGTGAGCGCGAGCGCTGCGCCCGAGCCCGGAGCGAGCAAGCACCGCGCGAGCGAAGGCGGCGTGACTCCCGGCGGACGCACGCTCGAGCTCGTGCTCGCGGCGCCGCTCGCCTTGGACCTGCGCGTCGTCGATGCCAGCGGCATGGCCGTGGCGAAGGCCAAGGTGCGCGCCATGGAAAATGTGGGCGGCGTCGTCCGCGGACTCGGCGGGCGCACGGAGATCGCGCGCGAGGGTGCCGAGCCCGGCCGCTTCCGCTTCGACGACCTTGAGCGCGGCCAGTGGGATCTCTCGGCCACTGCGGATGGCTTCACGCGCGCGGACCTGTCCGTGGCGCTGCCGGGCGAACCGTCGGCTCCCGAGGTCGTGATCGTGCTCCAGCGCGGCGGCAGCGTCAGCGGACTCGTGGTCGACCTCGCCGGCGTGCCGGTCGCGGGCGCGAGCGTGCAGGTCGCGGCCAACTTGCAGAATGTCGTGAGCCAAGCGGAACAAAGCACGACGCAGCCTGTCGTCGCGAGCTCACTCGCGGATGGCAGCTTCCGCCTTTCCAACTTGGCGGCTGGACAGCACAAGCTCGTCGCGCGCGCCGACGGCACGGCCGGCAGCGAGGCGGTCGAAGTCGAGGTGCGAAGCGGTGAAGAGACTTCCAGCGTGCTGCTCACGCTCCGGCTCGGCGGCACGCTCACGGGCGAGGTGTACGCGAAAGACGGCACGCCGGCCGCGGGCGCGCAGGTGTTGCTGCAACTCGCGTCCGACCCGCTCTCGCAGCGCTTCGTGAACAGCGACCGTGACGGTCGCTTCCGCGTCGAGCACTTGACGGCCGGAAGCTACAACGTGATGCACTTTCCGGGCTCTCGCGCCAAGTCGCGCAGCGGCACCGAGAGCGAGCCCGATGCGGCGGCGATGCTCACGGGCATGCTGCTCGCGAGCGCAGTCGTCGTCGAGTCGGAGACCGTGCACGTCGTGCTGGGCGCGCCCGCGAAGGACGCGGTCGAGCTCGCGGGACGCGTCACCTGCGACGGACGCGGCGTCGGCGGAGTCGTGATCTCGATTCTGCGGGATCGGCGCGCCGGGGAAAGCGCGGCGCAGAGCGCGTTCAAGTTCGCCACCAGCGACGAGGACGGTCGCTTCGCGGTCACGCTCGACAGCCCCGGGTCCTACTTCGCCTCGCTGCAGAAGCCGGGGAGCGCGGGACAGCAGCAGACGATCACGCAGCGCTTCGTCGCGCCGGAAACAGCGTCGTTCCAGCAGGAATTCGAGCTGCCCGTGGGCGCGATCGCGGGCCGCGTGCGCGCGAGCGATGGCTCGGGGGCGGCGCGCGTGCGCGTGACGCTCACGAACGACGGCCCCATGCCCTTGGGCTCGCTGTTCGGCGACAACTACGCGGAAGTCGAGACCGATGGCGACGGTCGCTACGAGCTCGTATGGCTCGCGCCCGGCCGCTACACCGTCGCGATCGGCGGCGCGCCGCTCGGCGGCCTGCTCGGAGGCAGCGCGCGCGGTGGACGCCAGCTGCGCGAGGGCATCGCGGTCAGCGAAGGCGCGCGGACGGAGGGCGTCGACTTCGAGCTGCACGCGGCGGGCAGCGTGAGCGGCATCGTGCGAGGCGCCGATGGTGCTCCGATTGCGGAAGCGGCGCTGTTCGTCCGCGATGCCGCGGGTCGTCCGCTCGAGCGCCTGTCGATGCTCGCGACGGACTCCGCGGGTCGCTTCACCTACGACGGACTCGCAGCCGGCGAGTACACGCTCTCCGCCCGCAAGAGCGGGCTCGCGAGCGACGGTCGCGCGCGCGTGCTCGTCCGCGCGGGCGAAGCCGCGAACGTGGAGCTCGTGCTCGGCGCGGCGACCCTGCTGCTCGTCACCGTCAGCAACGAGGACGGCAGTCAAGTCGAGGCTGCGTTGAGCGTGCTCGACGACGCGGGCCGCGAGGTTCACGGCGTCGTTTCGATCGCGGAGATCATGGAGGCCATGTCGGCCGGCGAGTTGTCGAGCCGCGAACAGCGCGTGGGCCCGCTCTCGCCCGGCAAGTATCGGGTGATCGTGAGCGCGCCGGACGGCCGCAAGGAAACCAAGCCGGTCACGCTCTCGGGCCAGCCGGAGCGCAAGCTCAATGTGCGGCTGTAGCGACGAGGAATGCGCGGCGCGCCGCGCGAGGTGCACTCACTTCGTCCCTGAAGACTTCGCCCCAACAGACTGCGTCCCAGTGGATTTTCCCGCGGGTGCAGGCTCGGGGTACCAGTCCGCGAGCACCTCGGCGAGGGCGCGCGCGACCTGCGCGGCAGTCTCGGCCCGGTGCTCGCGCGCGCGGGCCGCAGGGGGGAACTCGAGCTGCACGGCGCGCAGCGTGGCATCGCGATGGCGGCGCACGATGTAGCCGCCGTTGAAGTAGGGCTTGCCGTCGGGATGCGGGCGCGTCGGACACGGGAGCGCGGGGAGCCCCGCCTCCGCGAGCCGTGCGCCGAGCGAGCGCGCTCCACGCACCCACGGAACATCGACGCGCTCCTCGCCAAACCAGCGCTCGCGGGCCAGGGTCTCGTCGTCGAGCGCGAGTTGCTGCGCGTCGAGCGCGAAGCCGAGCTCGACCAGCGGCTCCTCGTGCGCATGTCCGTGCACATCGATCACGAGCGCGCGCCCGTCTCGCAGCTTGCGCGCCGCCTTCGTCGCGCGTTCCAACGCCGCGTGGTACTCGCGCCACACTTGCGCGCCCAGGCCGTCCACTTCCGTCGCATCCGCCTCGGCGCGGTTGAGGTCGACCTTCGAGCGGTGGATCGAGGTCGCGACCACGAACGGACGCGCGTGCAGCAGGCGCTCGAGCTCGTCGGCGACGCACAGCGAGAGCTCGCGCGTGCCGCCGTCGAGCGTCGTGACGCCCCGCGTCCGCCCGGGCGCCGTCGCGGGCTTGTGCGTGCCTCCGTGAGGCGCGCTCAAGACCAGCGGCAGCGTCCCCTCTTGCAGCACGACGAACTCCGCCGCGCGGGGCGGAGTCTCGGCCACGGGCCCCTGCGTCAGGGACCATGCCAGAACGAGCAAGGTGGTTCGCATCGGGATACGCGAGCACGCTAGCATGGGGCCATGGCCGTGACACTCGCTCAGGCTGTCTCCGCGCTGCGTCGGCGAACGTTCGGCGTGGCATGGGTGCGGCGCGCGGGACCGCTGTGCGGCTGGACGCTCGGAAGCTGCGCGGCCGCAGCCCTACTCGCGCGTGGCGGACTGAACTGGGAGCGCGCTCAGGCGGCGTGGCTGCTCGCTCCGGCGCTGCTCGCCCCCATCGCCGCGCTCGTGCTCGCGCGCCGCGAACGCCCCAGTGCCGCACACGCCGCGACGTGGCTCGACGTGCGCTCCGGAGGCAGCGGCTTCGTCGTCACCGAGCAGGAGCTCGGCTCGACGGCGTGGAGCCCGCGCACCGAGGTCGCGGTGGCGGCCGCGCTGGCAAGACTGCCGCCCGTCGAGTTTTCGGCGCTCGCTCGTCCGCTCGGACTTGCGCTGGCGTTTGCCGCGCTCGCGCTGTGGATCGAATTGCCGCGCGAGGCCGTCGGGCCGCCGCCCGCGGTGTCCGCCGCGGCGCTCGAGCGCGTCGAGGAGCGACTTGAGACGCTGCAGGACGCGCTGGCACTCGATCCGGAGCTCGAACGCGAGCTCGAAGAGCGCCTCGAAGCCGCCAAGGCGGACTCCGAAGCAGGCCATCCCGAGAGCACCTACGAGGCGCTCGACCAGCTCGATGAGCGCATCGAGCAAGCCGCGCAGGAAGCGGAGCTCGCCGCGCAGCAGGCGCTCGCGCAGCTCGAGTCGGCGGCCAACGAGGCGCAGCTCGCCAAGGCCCAGCAGGCTCTGCAGGACGCGGCGCAGACCATGGGCGCGGCGGGACTTGCGAAGGACCTGCCCGAGGAGCTCGAGCGCGAGCTCGCACAGGCCGCTCAATCGCTCGCGGGCGAGCCGCTCTCATCGGCGGAGCTCGCGCGCCTCGCGCAGGAACTCAAGGGCGCGCTCGACGGCCGCATGGGCAAGCTGGCAGGCGGACGACTGATCGACCCCTCCAAGCTCGGCAAGCTCGGCGAGAAGCTGTCGCTCGAGGACTTCGACGACGAGCACGAGTGCGACGAGGAGTGCAAGCAGCCCGGCGGGACATGAAAGGGCCGGGGCAAGGGTCACGCCGTGAGCGTGGCGGGCACTCCTGGATCGGGCGGCGTGACGCGCGGGCGCGGCGACGCGGACCTCGCGTTCTCTGGCGAAACGAAGGGACGCACCGACGAGTTCGAGTCGCGCTCGCTGCCCGAGGCGAGCGCGCTCGACCCGGATTCGACGGGCTTGGTCGGCGTCGGCGCGGCCGCTCCCGAGGCGGCGCCGCGAGGTTCGGGCGCGGGACTCGTCGAAGGCGAGGTTTCGACCGGGCGCGGCGCATGGAAGCGTCGGCTCGCGCCGGCTCACCGCGAGGCCGTGCGCGATTTCTTCGGACAGGATGAACCCAAGCGATGACGACTGCGCAAGCGTCCCTGCTTTCTCCCGCTGAAGTCGAGCGCGCGCAGGCGAGCGCGAAGGCGGTGCTCGACGGCCTCGATCGCACGCTGATCGGCCAGTCCGCGCTGACGCGCAGCGTGCTCGTCGGCTGCCTCGCGCGCGGCCACGTGCTGCTCGAAGGCCTGCCCGGACTCGGCAAGACCGAGCTCGTCAAGGGACTCGCCGCGCTCATCGGACTGCGCTTCCGGCGCCTGCAGTTCACGCCCGACCTGATGCCGGGCGACATCACCGGCGGCCACGTGCTCGAGACGGACAGCCGCGGCGAGCGGCGCTTCGTGTTCCATGAAGGTCCCGTGTTCACGAATGTGCTGCTCGCCGACGAGATCAACCGCGCGAGCCCGAAGACGCAGTCCGCGCTGCTCGAGGCGATGGCCGAGCGACGCGTGACCGTGCTCGGCGAGACGCGCGCTCTACCGAGCCCGTTCTTCGTGCTCGCCACGCAAAACCCGATCGAGCTCGAGGGCACATATCCGCTCCCGGAGGCGCAGCTCGATCGCTTTCTGTTCAAGGTCGAGGTTCCGCCGGTGTCGAGCGAGACGCTCGAGACGATTCTCACCACGCGCCGCGCGGGGCGTCCGCCCGAGCACACGGCGGTCCTCGACGAAGAGCGCCTCGCGGCGATCTACGCGGCCATCGAGCGCGTGCACTTGGCGCCGGCCGTCGCCAACGCGATCGCTCGGCTCGTCGCAGCCACGCACCCGGGCGCGAGCGGCGCACCGGACAAGGTGAAGCAGTATGTGCGCCACGGCGCGAGCCCGCGCGGCGCGATCGCGATCGGCGAGGCCGCGCGCGCCCACGCGCTGCTCGCGGGCAAGCCGGCTGTCGGCTTTCAGGATGTGCACGCGGTCGCGGTGCCTGCGCTTGTCCACCGGCTCGTGCTCGACTACCGCGCGCGGCTCGACGGCGTGCGCGGAACAGATCTCGTGCGGGCCGTGCTCGCGAGCCTGCCCGAGACCGCGGAGCTGGGCTAGCACGCATGCGAGCGCTCCTGTTCGGATGCTTGGCGCTCCTCGGATCGGCGCCGCCTGCGAGCGCGGGCGATGTGACGGCGCGGCTCGAACGCGCGGACATCGAGGTTCGCGCGCGCAGTGCGTGGCCCGCGAAACTCAACAAGGGCTGGGCACCGCTGCGGCTCGAGCTCCGCAATTGCTCCAGCGAACCGGCGCGCGTGCGGCTCGACGCCAATGCCCCGGAGTGGCAGCTCCAGCGCGTGTTCGAGCGCTCGTTCGAGCTCGCCCCGGGCGAGAGCATCGAGACCGAGGTCCTGCTGCCCGCGGGTGGCCAGTGGCAGCAGGACTGGAACTTGCGCCTGCGCAGCCAGCGCGGCGACGACTGGAATTCCGCTGGTGTCCTGAGCGGCGGCTGCGAGCTCGACTACCTCGCGATCCTCGCCGTCAGCGACGAGGTCGTGAGCGCGAGCCGCATTGCGGAGTGGGGCGAGACGACTTCGCGCCTTAAGGTCAACCCCGGCGGCTATGTGCCGCCGGGCACGACGACGACGCCCGACGACGCGCAGATCGCCCTCGCGCGCTACGACGACTTGCCGCGCGCGTGGAATGGCTACTCGAGCCTCGATCTCGTCGTCCTCGATGCACGCCGCGAGCTGCCGCCCGAGAAGGAACTCGAGTCGCTGGTCGCGTGGGTGCGCGCCGGTGGCGTGGCGCTCATCGCGGGCCCGCGCGCGCGCGAGCTGGCCGCCGAGCGCGGCTCGCTCGCGCCGTGGCTGGAAGAACGCTTCCGTGTGACCAAAGACGCCGGCGACCTTCAGACCTGCGGACTGGGAGTGCTCGCGCTTCACACAAGCGAGCAATGGTTCGACGATCCGGACTTGCGCGAGAGCGTGCATCGACTCGCGAGCGAGAAATGGGACATCGCGCCGCGCGCGGACGGCACCTCGCGCGCGCGCCGGACCGACCTGGCGATCCCCGGCCTCGGAGCGATCCCCCATCACATCTTCGCGCTGCTGCTGATCGCCTTCGGACTGCTGATCGGGCCCGTGAACTTCCTGTGGATCGCGCGCAAGGGTCGGCCCGTGCTGCTGCTCCTCACGATTCCGATGATCGCGCTCGCCACCACGCTGACGCTGCTCGTGTACGGAACGCTGGTGCAGGGGCTCGACGTCAAGGTCGCCTCGCAGTCCATTGCACTGCTCGACGAGCGCCTCCATCGCTCCGCCTGCGTCGAGCGACGCCTGATCTACGCCGGACTCTCACCCGGCGAAGGACTGCGACCGGAAGCCTCGACCGCGCTGCACTTCCTGCGCGAGGGCTCCGGGCGCTTTGGATCCGTCGGTCGCAACCTGCTGCGGATCGAGCAAGACCCCGACCTGCTGCTCGCCGGTGACTACCTGCCCACCCGCATCGCCGTGCAGCACATACTGCAGAACGAGCGCGCCGCGCGCGGTCGGCTCGAGGTGAGTCGCTCCCCCGAGGGGCTCGTCGTGCGCAACGGACTCGGCGCGCGCATCGCTTCCGTGCTCGCGCGCGACGAACGCGGCGCTTGGTACGCGAGCAGCAGCGCCATCGCCGAGGGCGCGACGGCAACGCTCGCGCCCTGCGAGCCGCCGACGCGAGACGACCTCGCCACCGAGCCGATCGAGATTCAAATCGGATCGTGGGCCCGCTCTCCCGAGGAACTGATTCCGCACGCGACCTACCTCGCGCGGATCGAACGCTCGCCATTCCGAGACGGCTGCGGCATCGAGACGACCGAGCTCGCGAGCGACCACCGCCTGCTCGGAATCTGGGACCTGCAGTCGGAGGTCTGGAAATGAAGGGTGCGCTCGAAGTTCGCGCGATCACCAAGCGCTTCGGGGCCCTAACGGCCGTCGACGCGGTGAGCTTCACCGTCGCCCCCGGCGAGATCATGGGCTTCATCGGGCCCAACGGCGCCGGCAAGACCACCACGATGCGCATCTGCTCGACACTCGAGCTGCCCGACTCGGGCGACGTGCGCGTCGACGGCATCAGCGTGACGGAGCATCCGCGCGAGGCACGCGCGCGCATCGGCTTCATGCCGGATTCCTACGGCGCCTACGCCAATACGACCATCCACGAGTACCTCGACTTCTTCGCGCGCGCCTACGGCATCCGCGGCGACGCGCGCCGCAGCGTGCTCGAGCGCGTGATCGAGTTCACCTCGCTCGGCGACCTGCGCGAGAAGCACATCGACGCGCTCTCCAAGGGCATGAAGCAGCGCCTGTGCCTCGCCAAGACGCTGCTGCACGATCCCGCGGTGCTGATCCTCGACGAGCCCGCGGCGGGTCTCGACCCGCGCGCGCGCGTCGAGCTGCGCGAGCTCGTGAAAGCTCTCGCGGGCATGGGCAAGTCGATCCTGATTTCGTCGCACATCCTCACCGAGCTCGCGGAAATGTGCACGACCGTCACGGTGATCGAGCGTGGCACGGTGCGCGGGTCGGGCTCGGTCGAGTCGATCGCGCGCGGTGTGAGCGGCATCCAGCGCATTTACGCGCGGTCGATCGCCGGCGCGGAGCGACTCGAGCGCGCCTTGCTCGAGCTGCCGTTCGTGAAGAACGCGCACATCGAGCGCGAGGGCGTGGCCTTTGACTTCGAAGGAGACGAAGCGGCCGCCGCGAGTCTGCTCGCGACTCTCGCAGGCGCGGGGCTCGGTCTGTGCGAGTTCGCGCCCAAGACCGTCGACCTCGAGGACGTGTTCCTGTCGCTCACGGAAGGTCGACTGCAATGAACGCTCCCGCCACGACCGGAGTGCGCCTCGAGGACCGGGTCAACCCGATTCTCGTCAAGGAAGTGCGCCAAGCCCTGCGCGGCAAGTACTTCCGCGTGCTGTTCTGGATCACGCTGCTCGTCGGAACCCTGATCGGCGTGGGCATCGTGTCCGCCATCGACGAGATCTCCTTCGTCGAAACTGGGCGCGTGTTCTTCATGGCGATCTTCGGCGTGCTATCAGCCGCCGTGCACTGCTTCGTGCCCTTCTCGGCCTTCCTCGCGACGAGCGCGGAGTGGGACGAGAACACCTACGACCTGCTGATCATCTCGAACCTGCGCCCGCGCCAAATCGTGCAGGGCAAGCTGCTCTCCGCGCTGATCCAAGCGCTGCTCTACTACTCGGCCTTCGGCCCGTTCCTCGTCTTCGCGTTCCTGCTGAACGGCATCGATTTGGGCTCCGTCGGAGTGATCCTCGCCGGGTCCGTGGCGACGTCGGTCGCGCTGACGTTCGTCGGCATCGCGGCCTCGAGCCTCGCCACGAACAAGGTCATGCGCGTCGTGCTCATGGCACTCTTCGGCGCCGGACTGATCGCCGCGTGGGGCATGTCGATGGGACTCGCCGCGGGCATCACCTTTGAGCCGCAGGTGTTGAGCTCGATCGAGGGGCAAGTCGCATTCGTCGCCTACCTGACGGTCGCGGTCGTCGTCGCGCTGCTCGCGCAGTCAATCGCACTCGGCCGCTTCGCACACGAGGAAGAGAACCGTTCCACGCCGCTGCGCGTGATGAGCACCGTGCTCGTGCTGTTCGCCAGCGCCTGGGGTGCGTGGCTCGTCCAACAGTTCGGCGATTCCGAGTCCATTTTTGCCTGCCATTCCGGCGCGGCGGCGCTGCTCTTCTTCCCGTGGCTGATCTCCTCGACGGAGCCGGAAGAGCTCGGTCGACGCGCGAGCGCGGTGGGCCCCAAGGGCACACTCGCGACTCTGCTCTCGGCTCCGTTCCTGCCCGGTGGTGGGCGCGCCGCGACGCTGTGCTTCCTGCAAGCGCTGCTCGCTGTGGTCACGTCGCAGATCGCGCTCGGGTTCACGGCTTCCAGAGCACTGCGCCTCGACAACTCGGTGCTCGCCGTGGCCGCCCTGTATGCGTACTTGCTCGCCTACACCGTGCTACCCGCCGGCGTGGCGGCGTACTTCGTGCAGCGACGTTCGGCACGCGTGCTGCTGCGCATCCTGATGGTCGTGGCGATTCCAGTCGGCATCGTGATTCCAGCGATGCTGTCGATGTTCTTTGGGAGTGGTCCCGGCAGCGCGCTCTCGCACCCGCTCAATCCGTTCTCGACGCTCTACGACATCCAGTTCGGCGCACCGTCTCCGTTCACGTATGCAGTGCTCGGGCTCGCGCTGCTGCTCGCGCTCCTCGTGAATGCCCCGCGCGTGTTCGCCGGTCTGCGGGAGGTCCTTCGCGCTCGCGCCTCTCGCGTGCAGCAGGCCGAAGATGCGCCCCGCGCCTGACGCTTTCGCCCTCGGCGAGTCGTGGAAGCTCGGCTTCGCGCACGTGCCTCCGCGGGGGCCTGCGGGCGAACGCGTAGGTCGCGGCACGGGCTCCAGCCTCGAGTTCCACGATCGGCGCAGCTACGAGCCCGGCGACGACGTGCGGCACCTCGACTGGCGCGCCTATGCGCGCACGGACACTCTGCTCGTGCGACAGTGGCGTGAAGAAGTGCTCGCGCGCTGCGAGATCCTCGTCGATGGCTCGCGCTCGATGGCGATCGATGAGCGCAAGGCCCAGCTCGCGCTCGATCTCGCCGCGTTGTTTTCGCGCGCTGCGGTGGAGTCCGGCGCGGAGCCCGCGCTCGTATGCCTCGAGGATGTGCCGCGCCCGGTGTCGATTGCGGAGTTCGGCCGCGATGGCATGTCCTTCGAGAGCCGCAGCGGGATCGCCGAGGCGCTGCGAGCAGCGAGCGGATTGTGCCGCCGCGGGGCCATGACCGTCGTGATCAGCGACTTCCTCGCGCCCCACGAGCCGCGCGAGCTCGTCACCTCGCTGTCCACGCGCTCCGGGGCGCTCGCGTTCGTGCAGCTGCTCTCCGAGGAAGAAGCGGCCCCGCCCATCGGCAGCGCGCGGCGCATGATCGACTGCGAGAGCGGCGAGACTCTCGACCTCGTGCTCGATGAATCCACGGTGCGCCGCTATCTCGAGCGACTCGCACGGCTCACGGACGCTCTGGCGGCGGAAGCACGCCGCGCTGGCGCGCTGTTCGTCACGCTGCAAGCGACCGAGCCGCTCGAGCGCCTGTGCCGCGAACGGCTCGCTCCCGCCGGCCTGCTGGTGCCGTCGAGCTAGCGATCGAGCTCGCGACGCGCGCTGCGGCGCGCCTTTGAGAGGGCATCGTCGAGGTTCGCGCCTTCTGCCTGCGCCCTTGGCGACGGCGCGCTCGGCGGCGCTTCGCTCCGTGCAACGCTCGGTTCCGTGCTGCCCCCACCCGCGGACTCCGGCGTCCAACTGGCAGCCCGCACCCGTCGCCAGCGACCGAGCAGTCGCTGGAGGAGCGCTTCGAATCCGCCCCAGAGCTGCAAGCGTCGCGCGGCGATCTCGAGCAGGAGCAACAACAGGGCCGCGAGCACGAGCTCGCGCCGCACGACGCGCCAGATGCGCGCCTCGCGCTCGCCGCGCAGCAGGGTCCCGAGCGGCGGCGACACCTCGCCTCCGGACTCGCGCGCAATCGCACGCATGAGCCGCTCGCCGCGGCGCGGATCCGCGCTGCGCTCGAACTCAGGGCTGTAGGGCAGCGCGAGCGGCGGCAGCGCAAGCATGCGCTCCTCGCCGCGCTCATCGCGCCCGAGCACGACCGAGCCGAGCAACACGCCCGCGCGCGCGAGTGGAGCGCGCGCCTCGTAGCGGTTCTCTCCCACGCGCTCGAGCGGAATCGAGCTCGTCGCCCCGTCGGCACCCGTGATGCGCACGCGCGCGCGGGACAGATCCGGTGGCTGTGCCGCACTCGGATCGACCTCGACCGAGATCACGCCGTCGCGGCCGTCGCGCACCGCATTGGCGAAGATCTCCCCTGGCTCCTCCTGACCGGAGAGCCAGCGCGCGACCGTGACGAAGAAGCTCGGGAAACCGGGCCATGCGGCGACATCCGCTCCGAAGCGACCACCGAGCTCGCCGGCGAACGCCGCGCTGCGGCCGAGCCCGCGATACGCAAAGGCGAAGGCCGGGGTGGAGAACTCACCTTGCACAAGTGCGCCCACGGTCGCTTCGGGGCGCAGCCACACGACATTGTGGCCACCCAAGCTCGGAAAACCGGCCGAGGGATCGAGCTCGCCCAGACCGTAGAGGTCCGGCAGCACGCGCGTCGCCGCGGGCTCGTCGACGAATGTCGAGCGCGCGATGCGCATCGTGTCCTGCGCGAAGAGCCGCGGCAGCTCGTTGGGATCGAGCGTGAAGTAGCACTCCCCGCTCCCCGCGCGCGCAATGCTGCGCAGGAACTCCGCGTCCGCGTCGCTCGGCGTTCCGAGCGCGACCACGGACACGGTGATGTTCATCTGCGCGAAGCGCGAGAGCAGCTCGGGCACGCGCTCCGGTTCTTCCGCGTCGGCTGCATCCGCGAACAGGATGATGTGACGATTGCGCTGCTCGGACTTCTCGAGCTCGCGACCCGCGGCAAGCAGCGCCGTGTACGTGAAGATGCCGCCGCCCATGCTCTCGATGCTGCGCACGCGCGCGAGAATCGGGCCCTTGTCCTCGACGCGCACGAGCGGCTGCACGGTGTGCGCGGAGGAATCGACGGCGATCACGGCCACCGAATCGAGGCCCGAGAGTTGCTCGATCGCGGCGCAGGTGCCGAGATTGGCGAGCTGCATCTTCGCGACGCCCGGCGACGCCTCCGCCGCCATCGAACCCGAGCGGTCGAGCGCGACGCACAGTGCGACGCCGATCTTGCGCGTCTCTTGACGCATCTCCATCGACACGGGCAACACCTCGTCGACCGGCGAGAGGTGCCAGCCTCCGATGCCGAAGCTCGCTTCCCCGCCCGTCATCAGGACGCCGCCACCGCGCTCGAGCACGAACTCACGCAGCGCGCGCATACCGTCGCCGCCGACGCGGTCCGCCGCGACATTTTCCAGGATCACCGCGCGATGGCGCGTGAGTCCGATGCGATCGAGACCCGCGCTCTCTGGCGCAGCCACGACGACCGGAATGGCGGCTCGGCGCAGAGCCCGCGCGAGAGTGTCTTCCGCGCCGTCGTGGTTCACGACGAGCACCGAGCGCTGCCCGGCCACGCGCACGGCGCCGAGTCCCGTGTCGTTCTCCGGCGCACGGTCCGCGTGGCCCGAGAGCCGCAGTCGATACTGCGCGACGCCGGCCTTCGCGAGGCGATCGCGGAACGGAATGCGGGTCAGCCCTGCCTCGAAACGCCGTCGGCCGCGCGCGAGCACTTCGCCGTCGCGGACGAGCTCGTAGTCCGCCTCGATGGCTGCATCCGCGCGCACCCACGCGCTCGCCTGGAACGGCTCGCCGGCACCGACCTCGGGCGGCAATTCGATGCGATCGACAGCGAGATCCGGCTCCGCGCCGCGCACCAGCGGACGCACATCGATGCGCACGCCGCGCGCAAACGCCGAGCGCGCCACGGCGATCGGGTCGCGACCATTGGACTCCCCATCGGAAACGAGCAGCAGCGAACCTTCGCGCTCGCGCGGAACGAGAGCCAGCGCCGCGTCCAGCGCACCGCCGACATCGGACGCATCGATGTCGAGCGCGCGCTGGAAGTCCTGAAAGCGCGCGTCACGCTGCGGCAATTGCTCGATCGCGGCGTTGCCGCCGAAGGTGACGACTCCGACGCGGTCGCCTTCGCTGCGCAGCTCTTCGGCGAGTCGCAGGATCTCGCGCACGGTCGCGTCCGTCTCGCTCGGCATCGAGCGCGAGCGGTCGACCACGACGACGAGGTCGCGACCCGACTCTCCGAGGCGCAGATACGGTGATCCGGCCGCGAGCACGAGCGCGGCGAGCGCGAGCGCGCGCACGAATTGCGTGCCGACGCCTCGCCCGCGCAGCTTCCACCACGCGAAAGCAGCCGGAAGCGCGAGCAACAGGAGCTCGGGATGGACGAAGCCCATCGCTCAACTCACTCCCGGAAGGGCGCGCGTCGAGCGCCGCAGGAACCACCAGTCGAGGAGCAGCGCGAGCGCCGCCAGCGCGACGAGTGCGAGCTCGGCACCGGAGAGCCCTGTGTCGAGTTCCGCGCTGCCGCCCTCGGCCGCGCGTGCGCCGGGCAGTGCCGTCGAGAGGTCCGACTCCGCTGCGTCGACATACGACAGCGCGAAGTCGGCCACCGGCCGACCTTGGTGCGACAGCCGATACAGCCCGGGCTCCTCGAGCCCGTCGACCACGACTTCTTCGAGCGCCGCGACCTCGCGTTTCGTCGAAGCACTCGCTCCGAGCGGCCCTTCGAGCTCGTAGCGCGCGAGCTCTTCGCCGCCCGCACGAACGAGCTCCGCTCCGGGCCGATAGCGCACGCTCTCGCCGATGTGCAGGTTCGGACGCACCGCACCCGGCAGCTCCGCGCGCCGCAGCTCCGCGAGATTCGCGAGCAGGATCGGCCAGTCAGGGGAGCGCTGCAGCGACGAGCGCGCCGGATCGAGGTTGATGCGCCACAGGACGCGCGCGCCGCTGCGCTCCTCCGTGAGGATCGCCTGATTTCCCGCCGAAACGAGCGGAACGCCCGGCAGCACGAGCTCCGGATCGATGCTCCACACCAGCCCCTCGAGCGTCACGCCGGCCAGCAGCGGATGCCCGCGCTCGACGAGGAACGGCCCGATGAGATCGCGCCGCGCGCTCCCCTGCGGCTCGAGCGACAGATTCCAGCTCGCCGGCCCCGACAGTGGACCGCGGGAGAGTACGAGATGCGCTCCCGCGAGCGATCCCGCCGCGATCGACTGCGGCACGAGCGCGGTCCAACGCGCGATGTTGCGTTCCCCAGGCCCTGCGAGCCCGAGCGCGCGCTCGTCCGCCTCCGGCAACTCGGAGTGCAGGGCGATCGTGCGCGCCGTCGGAGGCACGAGCAGCGCCACATTGTCGCAGGCGAGCCCGTCCGACGGCAGGAGCACCTTGAGTGCGCCGACGCCAGCCGGAACCTCGAACGAAAAATGCGCGCGCTCGCGCGCTCCGAGCGACACCTCCTGCCGCGCAATCTCCGTGTCGCCCGCGCGAATCACCACCGGCAGCCGCCGCGGCGCACGCGCGAAGCTCGCGACGGAGAGGAACACCTTCTCCGCGCTGCCGCCTTCCTTGCGCGCCTCGCGCGAGCGCACCGCGTGCACGATGGCCCAGTTGTCGAGCGGCTCGCCTACCGACACGAGCTCGACACTCGGCGGGAAGGCCTCGGGCTCGAACTGGTCGCTGACGACGAGCACGCGCGCTCCGCCGGCGAGCTCGAGCCCGAGCGCGAGCGAGGGATGCAGGTCGTGGCGCGCGGCGAGCGGCTTCCACTCGTCGAGCCGAGTGCGCGCCTCGTCGGGGAAGGCTGCGGGTCCCGCCAGCAAGGCCGGGCGCGGGCCGCTGCGCACGAGTGTGACGCGCGAGCCTCGCGACAGTGAGTCGATGCGCTTGCGCACGAGCTCGACAGTGGCCTGCGCCGTGCTGCGCTCGTCGCGCACCGCGCCCATCGAGGCGGAGGAGTCGAGCACGACGACGAGGTGCTCGGACTTGGCGGCCACGCAGCTCGCGCGCGGTCCCGCGAAGCACAGTGCGAGCGCGAGCGCCGCCGCGATCTCGCACCACAGCGATGCGCTCTGCACGAGCCGCTCGCGCTTGCGACCCGCCACGGGCTCGCGGTCGTCGACGCGCCATAGAAAGAGCGCGCTGACCGCCCGCGGCTCGAACCGGCGCCGGAAGAGGTGCAACGCCACGACCATCGGTACGGCGAGCAGGGCGAGCAGTCCGAGCGGGTGGACGAACATGTGGGAACCCGTGGATTCCGGAGTCTAGGCACTGTCCGCGGGCCCGCGCGCCTCGATTTTCCATCCCTGCGACACCGTGCGGCTTCAGTTGGCGGGCGTTTCGCCGTAGCCTGCCCCCCGCCGTGATGGACACTCTCCTGAACCAGCCGCTCCTCACCATCGAGCGCGAGCGCCTGCTCGAGCTCGACTTCGCCCTGACTCGCGAATGGCTCGAGACCGATGGCCTCGGCGGCTACGCGTCGTCGACGGTCCTGCAGTGTCCCACGCGCCGCTACCACGGGCTCTTGGTCTCGACTTTTCCGGGCACGGACAAGCGCCACGTGTTCCTCTCGCGCCTCGAGGAGAGCGTGCACGCGCTCGACAAGACGCCGCTCGGGCCGGCGGGCGAGGGCCACTTCCCGCTCTCGATGGCGCGCTATCCCGGCACTTGGCATCCGCGCGGCCACGCGACGCTCGAGCGCTTCGAGCTCGCGCCGTTCCCCGTGTCGACGCACCGCTTCGGCGAGGCGCGCGTCACGCGCGCGATCCAGATGACGCGCGGCTCCCCCACCGTGCTCGTGCGCTACACGCTCGAAGGCGGCGAGGACGAGCTCGAGCTGCGCGTGCGACCGCTGCTCGCCTTCCGCGAGGCCGATGCCCTCACGGTCGAGAATGTCGACCTGCATTCGGAAGTGCGCTACGCCACGGCGACGCGTCGCTCGATCGTCGTGCGCCCCTACCCCGGCCTGCCCGCGATGGCGGTCGCGCTCGATGCCCGCGAAGGCGCGTTCGAAGCCGATCCGGTGTGGTATCGCGACATCGAGTACAAGGCCGACCGCGAGCGCGGCTACGACGACCGCGAGGACAACTTCAGCCCGGGCCAGTTCCGCATCCGCCTGCGCCCCGGCGAGAGCGTCGTGCTGTGCGCTTCGCTCGATTTTCCGCCCGACGACCTCGCGGCCCTGTGGGACGAACACGCCCGCCGCCGCGTCGAGAGCCTCGAAGCCGCGCGCGCCACCGGCGCCGCTGGACTCGAACTCGGCGCCGAGGATTTCCTGTTCCGCACGCGCACGGGGCGCCTCGGCGTGATCGCGGGCTACCCGTGGTTCACCGAGTGGGGCCGCGACCTGTTCCTCGCGCTGCCGGGCCTGCTGCTCGCGCGCGGCCGCGTCGCGGAGTGCGGGGAAGCGCTCTTGGGCGTGCTGCCGTTCCTCAAGGACGGCCTGTTGCCCAACATCTTCGGCTCGAGCGTCGCAGCGAGCCACTACGGCTCCGTCGATGCATCGCTGTGGTTCGCGCGCGCCGTGCGGCTGTACGAACACTCGGGCGGTGACGCCGCGACGGTCGAGGGGCCGCTGCGCGCGGCGCTGGTCGAGATCGCGACGCGCTACGCCGAGGGCACGGGTCTGGGCCTGCGAGCGGACGAGGCCGGGCTGCTGCTCGCGGGCGACGGCAAGCTCAACGCGACTTGGATGGACGCCGTCGCCGACGGAGTCGCCGTCACGCCGCGCGACGGGCTCGCGGTCGAGTTGAACGCGCTGTGGTACTTCCTGCTCGCGTACCTCGAGGAGCTCGCCACGCGAGCGCACGACAAGGACCAGGCGCAGCACTGGAAGGCGTGCAAGGAGCGCGCGGGCAAGGCGTTCCTCGAGCGCTTCTGGCTCCCGCGAGCGCGCTATCTCGCGGACACATGGAAGGACGGCGTCGCCGACACGCGCGTGCGGCCCAACATGGTGCTCGCCGCCGCGCTCGAGTTCTCGCCCCTCTCCGAAGCGCAGCGCGCGGACATCGTCGTGCGCTCCGAGCTCGAACTCGTCACCCCGCGCGGCCTGCGCACGCTCGGCCCCCGCGATCGGGCGTACCAAGGTCGCTACGCGGGCGGTCCGCTCGAACGCGACCGCGCCTACCATCAGGGCACCGCCTGGCCGTGGCTGCTCGGCTTCCACTGCGAGGCCTACGTGCGCTGCCATCCGCGCAATCGCCGCACGGCGGAGCACCTGCGCGCGCTGCTCGCGGGCCTCGAGCAAGAGACGCGCTCGCACGGGCTGAACCACGTGAGCGAGGTGTACGACGGAGATCCGCCGCATCGTCCGGGCGGTTCCTTCGCTCAGGCGTGGAGCACTTCGGAGATCCTGCGCGCACGCGCCCTCGCCGCCGAGATCGAGAGCCGCAGGCGATGAGAGTCCTGATGCTGGGGTGGGAATTCCCACCGCACATCACCGGCGGACTGGCGACGGCCTGCGCGGGATTGTGCGAGGGCCTGCACCGTCACGGCGTCGATGTGACGTTCGTGATCCCGCGCGCCCACGGGGACGAGGATCAGAGCCTCGTGCGCGTGGTCGGCTGCAACGAGATCGAAGTCGACGACGAGTGGAGCGAGCGCGAGACGGTCGGCGTGCGCGAGCGCGTGCACGGCCGCTGCGCCGAGAGCGCGCAACTCGAAACGAGAGAGTTCGCGCATGCCGAGCCGGGAGAACGGCCGAGCTTCGTGCTGCCGCCCGCCGACGCGCCGCAGCCCTCGGCATACGCCACCCCCGCGACGCTCGACGGGTGGCTCGCGACGCTCGCTCCGCACGCGCGCACGGGTGTGCGAAGCACGAGCGCGCGTCGAACCCCCGAGCGCGATGTCACGATCGAGCGCTCGAGCGGCGAGGACTCCGAGATCGAACGACTCCTTCAGGTCGAAGTGCGCCGCCACGCGCGTCGCACGCTCGAATTCACCGGCCGCTACGGCGGTGAGCTGTTCGGCGAGGTCGAGCGCTTCGCGCGCTGCGTTGCCGCGCTCGCGCGCCGCGAGCACTTCGACCTCGTGCACGCGCACGACTGGATGACATTTCCCGCGGGGATCGCGGCCGCGCGCGCACTCGGCCGCCCGCTCGCCTGCCATGTGCACGCCTGCGAGTACGACCGCTCCGGGGACCATCCCGACACGCGCATCCGCGACCTCGAGCAGCTCGGCCTCGATCACGCCGACCGCGTCGTGTGCGTCAGCCACTACACCGCGCAGCAGCTCGCGCGCCGCTACCGCGTCGACGAATCGAAGCTGCGCGTCGTGCACAACGCCGTCAACAAGAGCGATCAGGCCCGCGCCACGGGCAGCCAGCGGCACATCCCCGAGCCGGTGGTGCTGTTCCTCGGCCGCGTCACATTCCAAAAGGGCCCCGACTACTTCCTCGAGGCCGCCGCGCGCGTCGTGGCCGTCGAGCCGCGCGTCAAGTTCGTGATGGTCGGCTCCGGCGACATGCTGCCCAAGATGATCGAGCGCGCCGCGCGCATGGGACTCGCGCGCAACATGCACTTCACCGGCTTCCTCAAGGGCGCCGATGTCGAGCGCATCTACTCGCTCGCCGACATCTATGTGATGCCGTCGGTGTCCGAGCCGTTCGGGATCTCGCCGCTCGAGGCGCTCGCCCTCGATGTGCCCGTGATCGTGTCGCGCCAGAGCGGCGTGTCGGAAGTGCTGCGCAACGCGCTCAAGGTCGATTTCTGGGACGTGCAGGACATCGCCAACAAGATCCTCGCGCTGCTGCGCTATCCCGCCCTGCGCGAGCACCTGCTCGACGCCGGCCGCGAGGAAGTGCGCGCCATGAGCTGGGAAGAGCGCGCGGGGGTTCTCGAGTGCGTCTACCGCGAGGTCGCACACGCCTGAGCCCCGCTCGCGCCCGCTTTTCGCGCGCCTGCTGAACTCGGGCTGCGCAGTCCCTATCCTCACGGCCATGCGCTCGATCGTGTTCTACTTCCAGGTGCACCAGCCCTGGCGACTGAGGCACTACACCTTCTTCGACATCGGATCGGGCAAGGAGTGGTTCGACGACGCCGAGAACGCGCGCATCGTGCGCCGCGTCGCGGAGAAGTGCTACCTGCCGATGAACGCGCAGGTGCTCGAGCAAGTCGAGCGCCACGCAGGCCGCTTCCGTGTGTCGTACTCGATCTCGGGTGCCGCGCTCGACCAATTCGAGCGCTGGGTACCCGAGGCGATCGAGAGCTTCCAAAAACTCGCGGCCACGGGCTGCGTCGAATTTATCGGCGAGACCTCGCACCACTCGCTCGCGGCGCTCGCCTCCGTAAAGGAGTTTGACGCGCAGGTGCTCGATCAGGCTGCGCGCATCGAGCAGCTCTTCGGCCGCCGTCCGACGACCTTCCGCAACACCGAGCTCGTGATCACCAACGAGATCGCGCGCCGCGCGGAGGGACTGGGCTTCCGCGCGATCCTCGGGGAAGGCGCCGACCAGCTGCTCGGCTGGCGCAGCCCGCATCGCGTCTACCGCCCCGAGGGTTGCGAGCGCATCAAGCTGCTCCTGCGCTCGTATCGCTACAGCGACGACATCGCCTTCCGCTTCTCCAACAAGAGCTGGCCCGAGTACCCGCTGCCCGCCGAGCGCTTCGCGCGCTGGCTCGCCGGCCTCGGCGAGAATGAGCGCTTCGTGGGCCTGTTCATGGACTACGAGACCTTCGGCGAGCATCAGTGGGAGGAAACGGGCATCTTCCGCTTCATGTGCGAACTTCCGGCCGCCTGCCTTTCCACGGGCGCACTTGAATTCCGCACGCCCTCCGAGGTCGCCGAGGCCCTCGACCCCGTGGCGCGCCTCGACATCCCGCGTCCCATCAGTTGGGCCGACGCCGAGCGCGACCTGACCGCATGGCTGGGCAACCCCATGCAGAAGGCCGCCCACGAGGCGCTCTACGGCCTGCTGGGCGAAGTCCAGAAACTTGCCGAGCACGGAGTGGAAGGACCGTACCAGAAGTGGCGGCGGCTCTCGACCTCCGACCACGTCTACTACATGTGTACGAAGTGGTTCTCCGATGGGGATGTACACAAGTACTTCAGCCCGTACGCCACCCCCCACGACGCGTTCATCTCGTTCATGAATGTCTTCGAGGACCTGTCCCGGGAGGTGCGCAACGGGCTCGAGGCGCTTGCGGCCACTCCCAGCCCCTTCACGCTCGTCCCACCCAACGGACCCCGGACGCAGGCGTCCGCGGGCTCCCCCGCCCCCGCGCCCAACCTCGCACCCAACAGGCATCCGTGAGCTTCACCCTCTTCGAAGTCAGTTGGGAAGTCTGCAACAAGGTCGGCGGCATCCACACCGTCATCTCGACCAAGGCCAAGACGCTCGTCGCGCGCTTGAGCGACGAATATGTCGTCATCGGGCCGTGGCTGCTCGGCAAGCGCGAGTCGAGCGATGTGTTCGTGGAAGAGCCGGGCCACGAGGGCTTCGCGCAGGCCTGTCGCGAGATGGGCGTGCCCGTGCGCATCGGCCGCTGGCAGATCCCCGGTCGGCCGCTGACGATCTTGGTCGAGTTCACCGGCCTGTACGCGCGCAAGAACGACATCCTCGCCGACCTGTGGACGAGCCACGGGGTCGATTCGCTCACCGGCGGCTGGGACTACGACGAACCGGTGATGTTCGGCTGGGCCGCCGCGATGGTGATCGAGCGCTGGTGCCAAGAGCGCGTCTCGCGCACGACCGGCCACGCCGTCGCCCAGTTCCACGAGTGGATGACGGGCTCGGGCCTGCTCTACCTGCAGTCCAAGCTGCCCGCTGTCGGCACGGTCTTCACCACCCACGCGACGATCCTCGGCCGCAGCCTCGGCCACGGCGGCAAGGAACCGGCCGAAGGCCTCGCGGGCCGCACTCCCGAGCAGGCCGCCACCGACTGCGGCGTGCGCTCCAAGCACTCGATGGAGTCGACCTGCGCGCGCAAGGCCGATGTGTTCACGACGGTGAGCGAGATCACCGCGCGCGAGACCGAGTTGCTGCTCGGACGCCGCGCCGATCCGCTGCTCCCCAACGGCATCGACCTCGCCGTGATCGACGAGCTCGCCGGCCCCGTGCTGCGCCCCGAGGCGCGCCGCCGCCTGTCCGCGCTCGCCTCGCGCTTCCTCGGCCGCGATGTCTCCAACGCCGCCTTCCTGCTGGCCTCGGGCCGCTACGAGTTCCACAACAAGGGCCTCGACCTCCTGATGGAGTCGCTCGCCCAAGTCAACGCGCGCCCCGGCCGCGAGGTGGTCGCGTTCTTCGCCGTGCCCGCCGGGCAGACGGGCCTCTCGCAGGCCCTGCGCGAGCGCCTCGCGCACCCCGATGCGCCGGCCAGCGATGCGCTCGGCCTCTCCACGCACAACCTGATCGATCCGGAGAACGACCCGATCCAGAAAAACGCCCTGCGGCTGGGCCTCACCAACTCGGTCGGCGCGCGCGTGACGCTGATCCAAGTCCCGATCTACTTGCACAAGTCCGACGGCTTCCTCGACCTGCCCTACGAGGCGGTCCTGCGCGCCGTCGACCTGTCGCTGTTCCCGTCGTTCTACGAGCCCTGGGGCTACACGCCCGAGGAGAGCCTCACGGTCGGCGTGCCGACCGTCACCACCGATCTCGCGGGCTTCGGCCTGTGGGCCAAGGGCGAGAAGCTCGGGCCGGGCGACGGCGTGTGGCTGCTCGAGCGCAGCAAGATCGACGACATGGCCGCGGCGACCGAGCTCGGCCGCTGGATCGAGCGCTTCGTAGCCGAGGAAATCGGTCGCGCGGGCGTGGTCGAGGCCTGTCGCCAGACGGCCCAGCGCACGGCGTGGTCGGGCTTGGTCGAGCGCTACTACACCGCCTTCGAACGCTCGCTGGCGGCCGTCGCGGCGCGCATCGAGGGCCGGCCCATGGCTCGCTTCCGCCCGCGCGTCGCCATGACGGTCGCGGCGAGTGTCGAAGGCGCGCGGCCGCGCCTGTACTCGTTCGAGGTCTCGGCGACGCTGCCGGAAGCGCTCACCGGGCTCGAGCGCCTCTCGCGCAACCTGTACTGGTGCTGGGATCCCGAGGGTCCCTCGCTGTTCGAGGAGATCTCGCAAGTCGGCTGGGACTCCGCCGGTCACAACCCGGTGCTGTTCCTGCGCATGGCGTTCCCCGAGGACATCGCCGCGCGCGCCAAGGACTCCGGCTATGTGGCCAAGCTGCGCCGCGTGCTCGCGCGCTTCGACGCCTACATGGCGCCCAAGTCCACGCAGCGCTTCGGCGCGCTCACGCCCGACCATCCCGTGGCCTACTTCTGCGCCGAGTTCGGCATCCACGAGTCGCTCAAGGTCTACTCGGGAGGCTTGGGCATCCTCGCCGGCGACCACTTGAAGTCCGCCAGCGATCTCGCGCTGCCGCTCGTGGGCATCGGCCTGTTCTACCGCGCGGGCTACCTGCGCCAGAAGATCAGCGCCGACGGCGATCAGCTCGCGCTCGAAGCCGACAACGACCCGCGCAACCTGGCGCTCGAGCTCGTGCGCGACGCCGAGGGCAAGCAACTCGAAGTTCAATTGCCGCTGCCGTCCGCGACCCTGCACCTGCGCGCGTGGCGCGCGCGCGTCGGCCGCGTCGACCTGTACCTGCTCGACGCGGACTTCGACAAGAACCGCCCCGAGGACCGCCGCATCACGCAGCAGCTCTACGGCGGCGACCACGAGCAGCGCCTGCGCCAAGAGCTCGTGCTCGGCCGCGGCGGCGTCAAGCTGCTCGGCGCCATGGGCGTCGTGCCCGGCGTGTTCCACATCAACGAAGGACACGCGGCCTTCCTCGTGATCTCGCGCACGGCGCGCCTGATCCGCGACCACGGCCTGACATTCGAGGAGGCGCGCGAGGTCGTGCGCTCGACGACGGTCTTCACGACGCACACGCCCGTCCCCGCTGGCCACGACCGCTTCGGCGAGGACCTGATGCGGCGTTACTTCAGCGACATCGAGGGCTGGCTCGGCGTCACATGGGAGCGCTTCATGGCGCTCGGCAGCACATCCGACGATCGCAGCAACTTCAACATGACCTACCTCGCGATGAGCTTCGCCGGGTTCGTCAACGGCGTGAGCAAGCTGCACGGGGAAGTCTCGAAGGACTTGCTGCGTCCGTTCTGGCCGCGCCTGCTGCGCACCGAGTTGCCGGTGACGTCGGTCACCAACGGCGTGCACCTCGCGTCTTGGATGCACCCACAGATCCAACGCCTGTGCGGCGGCGGCGCCCATCCCGTGAGCGGCGCGGAATTCGGCGAGCGCGCGCGCGTGCTCGAGCCCGCGGCCCTGTGGGCCGTGCGCAAGGCGTTGCGCCAGCGCCTGCTCGACCACGCGCGCGTCAACATCGAGCGCTCGTTCCTCGAACGCTACGACAGCCCGGCGATGATGCAGACCGTGCTCGCGGGCCTCGACCCCGACGCACTCCTGATCGGCTTCGCGCGCCGCTTCGCGCCCTACAAGCGCGCCGATCTCTTGTTCCGCGACCTCGAGCGACTGAAGTCGATCGTGTCGAACGCGCAGCGCCCCGTGCGCATCTTCTTCGCCGGCAAGGCGCACCCGCGCGACGGCGAGGGTCAGAAGATCCTGCACCGCGTGGTCGAGTACACGCGCCGCCCCGAGTTCGCGGGGAAGATCTACTTCCTCGAGGACTACGACATCGAACTCGCGCGCGCGCTCGTGCAGGGCGTCGATGTGTGGCTCAACAACCCCGTCCGCACGCTTGAAGCGAGCGGCACCTCGGGCATGAAGGTGGCGGCCAACGGCGGCTTGAACCTCTCGATCGCCGACGGCTGGTGGATCGAGGGCTTCGACGGCCACAACGGCTGGACCGTCGGCGAGGAGCGCGTGTGGCCCAATCCGGTGCTGCAGGACGAGACCGACGGGCGCAGCATCATCGACTTGATCGAGCGCGAGCTCGTGCCGCTCTACTTCGAGCGCGACGGTGAAGGCGTGCCGCGCCGCTGGCTCGAGCGCTCGCTGCGCTCGCTCGCCACGCTGCCCGCGGAGTTCAACACCGACCGCATGGTGAGCGAATATCGCGACCGCGCCTATGCACCCATGGCGCTTGCTTCGGTCGAGCTCGCGCGCGAGCGTTTCGCTGCGGCGCGCGACATCGCCAGCTCGCGCACGCGCTTGCGCAAGGCCTTCCACGAGGTCGCGATCCGCGAGGCGCAGGTCTCCGATCTCAGCGGCCTGCGCGTCGGCGACACCGTCGAAGCGCGCGTCAAGGTCGATCTCGCGGGGCTCGCGCCCGCGGATGTGAATGTCGAGCTCGTGCTCGGCCACTCGAAGCAGCCCGGCGAGCTGCGCAATCCGATCGCGGTGCGCCTGTGCGCCGAGGGTGCGCCCGAGGGACGCACGCAGGTCTTCAGCGGCACCCACACGCTCGCTCGTTCGGGCAACTTCGCCTACGGCCTGCGCGTGCGCGCCCACCCCGGCAAGGGCATCGACGACGGCTTCTCGGACCTCGTGGTCTGGGCCTAGTCGTCCCCGGGGCTCCCTCCACTCGGCCCGTCGCGTCCCCTCGAAGGCGGGCGCGGCGGGCCGAGCCCTTTTGGGCGCGCGCGCCAACCATTGCGGGCCGTTCCTTGCGTAGAGCTTGCGTGCGCGGCGCCGCACGCCTCGGGCGGGACCCTATCCTGTCCGGCAGGGCACGGGGTTTGCCCTCGCCCATCCGCATGGGAGGGCTCCCCTCTCCGCCGCGGCCCCCGCCGCCCTGTCCCACAGCCATGAACCAGCGAAAACTGCTCCTCGGGTCAATTCCGCTCCTCGTGCTCGCCGCGCTCGCCGTGCTCTGGCCGCGGCACGAGCCTGTTCAGCCGACGGAAGCCGTCGCCGAGGTCGCCGTTGCCTCGCCGGGGATGGCGGTCGCCGCGCCGGACGAACTCGCCGCCGCGGCGCCCGACGCGCCGGCCTCCGAGCAGCGTTCCGATGTCGCCGAGACCAACCTGCGAGCCGAGCGCGAGGCGAGCCTGCGCGCCGACTCCAACATGGTGCCGGTGACGCTGCTCTTCCCCGCGGGCGTCCCCACAGACGAACTCGCCGAGCTCGTCGCCACGAGCTTCCCGCTCTCCACCTACAAGGACGAAGCCTCCGCGCGCCGCGCCGCGTCGAGCTGGAATCCGTCCGGCGTCGACATGGGTCAGATGTTCCGCAACTTCTCCGGCGACCGCACCCGGGCGGCGAAGGACGAGCGCGCGCTGTCGATGCGCTGCGAGCCCGACGGCCGCGGCGGATACCTCGCGCGCTTCGCCAAGGACTCGCCCGTGGGGGTGATCGAGCTGCGCGCGCGCTACTGCTACCTCCAGAAGCCCATCGAAGTGAAAGTGCCCGCCGAGGCCGCGCCGGTCTCGCTCGAGCCCAAGCTCGGCGGCTGGCTCACGGGCAATGTCGTGCTGCCCGCGCGGCTGCCCCAGGGCTTCGACCCCGCGGCACTCGCCGAAGTGGACGCGGTGCTCGTCGGCTGGTCCATGGGCGGCGGCAACCACACCACGAGTGCACGCCTCGCGCCGGACCTCTCGTTCTCCGCGGGCGGCCTGCGCGCGGGCTTGAACTACTTCCTCACGATCGACCCGCAGGTGATGGTGCCCGTGATCGATGCCGAGCTCACGGCACGCGAGGGCGAGCATGTCGAAAAGACCTACAGCCTCGCCGCGGGCGCGCGCGTGCGCGGGATCGTGACGCTGCCGGACGGAACGCCCGCCAAGGGCGCGCAGGTGCGCACGAGCGGCGGCGGCGGTGGTGGCGGCATGGACTGGATCCGCGGAGCGCTGGGTCGCACGCAGGTCACCGGAGCGGATGGCACCTTCGACCTCACCGGCATCACGCCGGGCAAGCCGGATCTGACTGCGGCCCTCGACGGCTATGTCGACCATGTGCGCGAGGACTTCGAGCTCGCCGAGAGCGAGCTCGTCGAGAACGTGGTGCTCGCGCTCGGTGCTGGCCACACCGTGAGCGGCGTGGTGCTGTGGCCCGATCGCACGCCGGTCGCCGACGCCACGGTGCGCATCGCGCCCGCCCAGCAGGAGGACCCGCAGCAGTCGATGCGCAGCGCCATGCGTGGCGGTTTCCGCGGCGCGATGCGCGCCATGGGCGGCGAAGGCGAGCGCGTGAAGACCGACGAACAAGGGCGCTTCTCCTGCGGCGGCATCTCCGCGGACTCGGTGCTCGTGACGGCCTCGCAGGGCAAGGCCATCGGTGAGTTCCCGGCGGAGTGGCGCGCCAAGGCGGGCCCCGTCGAAGCCGCGGCGCCGCTCGAGCTGGTGCTGCAAGAGCCCGCTCCGATCCGCGGGGTCGTGCTCGATGCCGCCGGCAAGCCGCTCGAGACATTCCGCGTGACGGTCGCCACCGCTGGAAGCGCGAGCAACGGGCGCGGCGGACCGCCGATGGGCGGCGACTTCGCCGCGATGTTCCGTCAGGACGGCGACGCCAAGAGCTTCAGCGGCCGCAGCGACGGCTCGTTCACGGTGTTCGTCGAGCCCGGCAACTACGACCTGCGCGCCGAGGCGGAGAGCTTCACGCGCTCCGACGCGCGCCGCGCGGTCGCACCGTCCGCGGATGTGCTCGAGTTCCGGCTCGCGCGCACCTGCGAGATCACGGGCGTCGTGCTCGCTCCGACCGGAACGCCGGTCGCGGGCGCCAAGGTGACCCACTCGCAGGAGAGCGGCCGCGGCATGTTCGGCCGCATGGGCGGCAAGAGCGCGACGACGGACTCCGAGGGTCGCTTCACGATCGCCGATGTGCCGCCCGGCATGGCGGCGCTCACGGCGACGAGCGAAGCGTGGGCTCCGAGTGCGGAGCTCGAGGTCACGGTCGACGCCGTGCTCGGCGCGCGCGACATCACGCTCAGCCTGCGCATGGGCGGACGCCTCGAAGGCGAGATCTACGACTCGACCGGGCGCCCCGACCCCGATCGCCAGATCATGGTCGGCAACTTCGGTCCCGGCGGCGGCGACATGGGCGGCAACACCAAGTCCGATGCGAGCGGGCGCTTCGTGGCCGAGCGCATCGCGCCGGGCAAGTACAATGTGATGGCGATGCCGCGCATGAACACGCTGGCGAACTCGGCGGGTTCGGACGGAGAGTTCGATGTCGCGGGCATGATGTCGCAGCTCAAGATGACGCCGGTCGAGATCGTCGACGGGCAGACGACGCGCGTCGTGCTCGGCGCGCCGCCCGCGAACCCGGTGCGCCTCGTCGGCCGCGTGCTGCAGGGCGAGCGCGGGCTCGAGAAAGGCCTCGTGATGGCCTTCGCCGACGGCAACACGATGCTCTCATCGATGAAGACGGCCAAGATCGGGCCGGACGGCAGCTACTCGCTGGTGCTCGACTCCGCCGGCGACTACTCGATCGTGGTCGGCGCTCGCTTGGGTGATCCGGACTCGACCGAGTTCCAGGAGTCGATCCCCGAAGTGCCCGAGCACCGCCTCGATCTAGAATTGCCCGCGGGCGCGATCCGCGGCCGCGTGCTCGGTCCCGATGGCGCCCCGGCCGCCAATGTCTCGCTCTCATCCGAGCGCGAAGGACGCGCGACGATCTTCGCCTTCGACATGGGGCGCAGCCAGCAGACCGCCGAGGATGGCAGCTTCCAGCTGCTGAACCTGCGCCCGGGCACCTACACGCTGCGCGTCGGCAACTCCGGCTTCGCGGGCGCCTTCGGACAGAGCGCACGCTTTGGCACCGCGGTCGTGACCGGGATCGAGCTCGCCGAGGGCCAGTCCCGCGACGACATCGTCGTGCGACTCGAGGCACCCTGTGCAATCGAGGGCATCGTGCGCGCGGGCGACGGCAAGCCGATCAGCGGCGCGGCCGTGTTCGTGCGCGACTCCGCGGGCCGCGTGATCAACCCGCTCTCGAGCTGCATGACCAACACCGACGGTCGCTTCAAGTTCGACGGCGCCTCGCCGGGCACCTACACCTTGAGCGCGCGCCGCGAACAGCAGACGACGCGCGAGAGCGGACCCGTGCGCGCGAGCAGCGGCGAAACGAACTCGGTCGAGCTCGTGATGCAAGGCGGCACGATGCTGAAAGTTGCGGTCGAGGATGCCGAGGGCAAGCCCGTGCGGGCCTCGATTCGCGTCGTCGACGACGCCGGCCGCGAGTACGGCAACATGATGAGCGCCGAGAGCTTCCGCACGATGTTCTCCGAGGGCTTCTCCTCGACCGAGCAGAAGCTGGGGCCGCTGCCGCCGGGCAAGTACCGCGTGACGGCCACCGATGACGCGGGCTCGAGCGACTCCAAGCCGCTCTCGCTCTCGGGCCAGCCCGAGCGCAACCTGCGCATCAAGCTCGACTGAGTCGCGGCACTGCGCGCGATCCCGGACACGCTCAGGGCGCGAGCTCGCGCTCGGTCCACGCCAGCATCGCGGCAAAGTCCGATGCGAGCGGCGCCGCGTAGCTCACCGGCTCGAGCGTGAGCGGATGCACGAAGCGCATCTCCGCTGCGTGCAGACACTGCCGCGACGGCACCGGCGCGCTCGGCGGCAGGCGCAGCGAAGGTCCGCCCTTGCGGCGGTAGAGCTTGTCGCCGACGAGCGGCATCCCCGCGTGCGTCAGGTGTACGCGAATTTGGTGCGTGCGACCGGTCTTGGGCTGGGCCGCGACGAGCGATAGGCCGCGGAAGCGCCGCTCGACCACATAGTAGGTCTGGGCCTCGCGGCCTTCGCCGGGGCGCGCGACGACCATGCGGCTCGAGTCGCCGCTGTCGCGCTCGAGCGGTGCATCGATCCAGCCCGTGTCGAAGCGCGGCGTGCCGTACACGAGCGCGCGGTAGGTCTTGCGCACTTCGCGCGCGCGAAACTGGTTCATCAAGTGCTCGAAGGCGCTCTCCGTGCGCGCGAGCACCATCACGCCGCTCGTGCCCGCATCGAGCCGGTGCACGATGCCGGGTCGGTCCTCGCCCTGCAGCGTCGGCAGCGCCCCGTAGCGCGCCGCCGCGAGGTCGGAAATCGTCGCGCCGCTGCGCGTGTCGGTGGGATGCGCGAGCACGCCGGGCGGCTTGTCGATCACGACCAGCGCCTCGTCCTCGTGCAGCACCACGAGCTGCCGCGGATCCGGCGCCTCCGCGCGGTGCTTGGCCCGCCCCGCCACGGTGAACTCCACCCGGCTGCCGGGGACGACCTCGGTGCTCGGCCGCTCGCAGGCCAAGCCGTCGACGCGCACCAGCCCAGCCGCGAAGAGCTCCTTCCAGTGCGAGCGAGAGAGCTGCGGCACCAGCTCCGCCAGCACGCGGTCGAGGCGCCGCCCCGCCTGCTCCTCGGGTAGGGTCAAGGCATGGGAGCTGCCGACGGCGAGCGGTTCTTCAGGCGTGGTCATGGCGGGAGGCGGCGAGCATCATGGGCCCACGCACCGAGGACGCAAGCTCGAACCCTCGGACGACGCCGCTCTCGCCCGCGCGCCCCCTCACGCCCCCCCCGCCCGCGCGAGCGCCCACGGCCATCGGGGAATGCCAGCTACCTTTGCAGATCCGAGGCCCTGCGGTTCTACTGACGGGTGTCCTTGCCATGGTTGGGCGACCCCGAATCCTGATCGTCGACGACGAACCGCGGACCCTCGAGCTGCTCGGTCGCGCGCTCGCGGTCGGGGACTTCGAATTAGAGCTCGCGTCCAGCGCCCGTTCCGCGCTCGAGGCCCTGCGCCGCATGCGCTTCGAAGCCGTCGTGACCGATGTGTACTTCGAGGGCTCCAACGATGGCGAAGAGATCCTGCGCGCCTCGCGCGAGCTGCAGCCGCACGCAGCCGTGGTGCTGATGACCGGCCAGCCGGCGCTCGAGACCGCCGTGCAGGCGATCAAGGGTGGCGCCTACGACTACCTGCAGAAGCCCATCGACCCGGTCGTGCTCGTTGCGAAGCTGCAGCGCGCCTTGCGCGAGCGCTCCCTCGACCGCGCCGGTCTCGCCTTCAACGAGCTGGTCGAGATCCTTTCCGGCATGGTGGCGAACACCATCGAGCGCGTCGACCCCTACACGGCCGGCCACGGCGAGCGCACCCGGCGCTACTGTGACCTGCTCGCCGCCCGCTGCGGCGTCGATGCCGCCGCGCGAGAGAAGCTCGAGCTCGCCGCCATCACGCACGACTACGGGAAGATCTTCCTCGACGACTTGTGCTTCCTGACCAAGCCCGGCCCGCTGACCCCGGCCGAGTACCTCGCGGTCCAGCGCCACCCCGCGCTCGGCGCCGAGAGGCTCGGCCGACACAGGCGGCTGCGCGAAGTCTGCCAGTGGATCGAGGAACACCACGAGCGCTGGGACGGCACCGGCTACCCCCACCGCAAGCGCGGCACGGCCATCTCGCTGCCCGGCCGCGTCCTGTGCGTGGTCGAGGTCTTCGACAGCCTCGCGACCAAGCGCTCCTACAAGGACGCCTGGGGTCTCCAGAAGGTGCTCGACTTCTTCGAGACCCAGCGCGAGCAGGCCTTCGACCCCGACATACTCGACCAGTTTCTGCCGCTCCTGCAGGCCCACGGCGAGGAGTGGATGGCTCGTCCGAGCTCGGATCGCAGCAAGCGTCGGTCGAGCGCGAACGCCGAGGGGGCGGCGGTCTCGTAAGCCGCACGCGCGGGCTGGGTACGGATCGCGTTGCGGGACGCGTGAGTCCGTGTAACATCTTTGCCCCCGTGATCTAGGAAGTCGCCGTCGTGGACGGCCGCCCTCCGCCCTCGTCCCATCCAAGAGTCCCTAGGCCGAACGCATGCTTCACGCGCTCCTGCCCCTCGCGACGACCGTCGCGATCATCCCGCCCCCCGCACCTGCCGTGCAGCACAAGGGCAAGCTCCAGCCGCCGCCGGGCCTGATTTCCATCGAGGGCGGTCCGACCAAGATCGGCTCGACTGTCAAGTATGTCGAGGAGGAGGGCAAGAAGAACGAGACCCTGTTCGGCAACATCGTGCGCGAGACGCCGCAGCACGAGGTGCGGCTCGACGACTTCTTCCTGATGGCGACCGAGGTCACCAACGAGCAGTACGCGGCCTACGTCAAGGCGACGGGCGCGCGCCCGCCCGAGCACTGGGCCGCCAAGATCATCGACGAGGCCAGCCTCGAGTTCGTGCGCAAGCAGGGCGAGGAGGCCGAGAAGGCCAAGGCCGAGGGCCGACCGGTGCCCGAGCGCCAGAAGTTCGTGCGTTCCGAGTGGTGGCGCAAGAACTGGGAAGGCAAGGCCTGGCAGATCCCCAAGGGCAAGGAGACCCATCCGGTCGTGTACATCGACTACCGCGATGCGGTGGCGTACTCGCGCTGGGCCGGCCTGCGCCTGATGAGCGAGTTCGAGTTCCAGCGTGCCGGTCGCGGCCGCGGCGACACGCTCTACCCCTGGGGCGACGACGCCGACGCCACGCGCTCGGTGACGCTCGAGCTGAAGGTGGGCGGCCGCGAAGTGCGCCCGGCCGAGCCCTACCGCGTCGCGAGCCTGCAGGGCAATCGCACGCCCGCGGGGCTCTACGACCTGTGCGGCAATGTGTGGGAGTGGACCTCGTCCCCCTACTCGCCCTACCCCGGCTACAAGGATCTGCAGATCACGGTCGGCAACGGCAAACAAGAGCGCAAGATCGACGGCCTGACGCGCTGGGACGCCAACCAACGCGTGGTGGTCGGCGGCTGCTTCCAGCTCGGGCTGGTCGCCGCGCGCCTGACGACCCGCCGCGGGCTGGAGCGCTACGAGTCGACCGACAGCGTCGGCTTCCGCTGCGCCTCGAGCGGCGCGGCCGGCGTCGACCTCGCCAACCTGATCCTGCGCGACGACCTGCCGATCGAGAAGCGCCCCGCGGGCTCGCAGTTCGACGGCACCAAGACCTTTGCCATCGACCGCTGGACATCCGAGCCCGGCACCGCGCAGACGATCCTCGAAGACGGCAAGCCGCCCGTGGCCATCCCCGGCTACGCGGTGATCACGGGCTACGACCATGTGACCTTCGTGCCGTCGATCGAGCTCGAAGCGACCTCGGTGCTCGGGCTGGGGGAACTCTCCCTGAAGATGGGACCGCAGCCGATCGGCATCCTTGCGACCACCAAGGCGTTCGTGCAGCCCTCGCTCGAGCGCGGCACCTACATCGTCAGCTACCGCGGGAAGGGCGAGCTCGAAAAGCCCGCCACGGCGCCGGAGGAGGGCAAGCCCGAGACCGCCAAGAACATCGCGGCTCAGGACGCCGAGAAGCAGGCCCCCGAAAAACAAGTCACCGACGTCAAGCTGCCGGAGGGCTTCGACACCTCGGTCGATACCCTGATCTTCTACTCGACGGACGGCGAGCCGAAGGCGTGGATGCCCGCGCCGAACTTCGACTACGCGCGCCCGGTCGAGCCCAAGGCGACCGTGATCGCCGCCAAGCGTCCGTACACCGTCGAGAAGGGCCGCGGCATGACCGAGCGCAAGGAGGAAGACGCGACGCTGCTCACACTGTCGCTCAACTGCTGGGTGCGCGTCTCGAACAAGGGCTTCACCTTCCAGCTCCCGCTGTACGCCAAGCCCGGCGAGATCGGCAGCGACTGGCGCATGCGCTAGGCGCTCGAAGATCCACTCGGCTGCAAGCACGCGAGGCCGGCGAACCGCACGGGGTCCGCCGGCCTCGCTCGCTTGAGCGCGCTACCACGTAGCGGCTACAGGCCCGCGAGGTTGCGCTCGAGCAGCTCGCGCTCGAGCACCAGCTCCTCGCGCCGCGCGCGCTCCGCGGTCACCACTTCGGGATCGGCGCGCTGCACGAAGTTGGCGTTGCCGAGCTTGCCGTCGATCTGCGCGATCGCGCCGCCGAGCTTGCCGATGCGCTGGGCGAAGACCTCCTTCAGCTTGACGAGGTCCACATCCGCGCCGAGCTGCACGAACACCTCGATGCCGCCGGCGATGGCGGCGGCGCTCGCAGCGGGGCGCTGCGCGCGCTCGTGCACATCCATGCTCTCGAGGTAGCCCAGCGCGCGCGCCGAGGCCGCGTGCTCCTGCAGGACCCGGCGCTCGGTCTCGCGCGGCGCCGACACGACGGCGGCGAGCTGCTTGCGCTCACCCACCATCGTGAGCGCGCGGATCGAGCGCACGGCGCCGACCAGCGACTGGATCACGCCCATGTCGGCCTCGGCCCGCTCGTCGATCGCGAGCCCCTCTCCGTCGGGCCAGGCGCTGTTCATCAGCATCGCCTCGCCCTTGCGGCCGAGCGTCTCGTGGAGCGCGCTCCACAGCACCTCGGTCATGTACGGAGTGAACGGGTGCAGGAGCGCGAGCGAGTCGGAGATCACGCGCGCCAGCGTCCCGCGCGCGGCCGCGGCGCTGCGCGCGTCCGAGCCCGAGAGGCGCGACTTCACGAGCTCGACGTACCAGTCGCAGAAGTCGTTCCACACGAACTTGTAGAGCTCGGTGGCCGCGTCGTTCAGGCGGTACTCCTCGAGCGCGCGTGTCACGCTCGTGCGCGTGCGCTCGAGCCGCGAGAGGATCCAGCGATCCTCGAGGGCCACCGCGGACGCGAGCGTGCCGTCGGTGCGCTCGCCCTGCATCTGGCCGAGCACGAAGCGCGTCGCGTTCCAGACCTTGTTGCCGAAGCGCCAGCCCTGCTCGAGGCGGTCCGGCGCGAGCTTGGTGTCTTGGCCCTCGCGCGTCAGCAGGATCAGCGAGTAGCGCACGGCGTCGGCGCCGTACTTCTCGATCATCTCGAGCGGGTCGATGCCGTTGCCCAAGGACTTCGACATGCGCCGCCCCTGCGCGTCGAGCACCGTCGCGTGCACATTGACCACATCGAACGGGCAGCGCCTGTCTGCGGGCAAATGGTCGCAGAACTCGTAGCCCGCCATCACCATGCGCGCGACCCACAGGTAGATGATGTCGCGCGCCGTCGAGAGGAACTGCGTCGGGTAGAAGCGCTCGAGGTCGCTCGTACGGTCGGGCCAGCCGAGCGTGGCGAAGGGCCACAGCCACGAGCTCGCCCAAGTGTCCATCACATCCTCGTCCTGCTTGACGATGGGCTTGTGCGTCAGCGGGTGCGGCGAGCCGAGGGCGAGGTCGGTGCGCGACGCGACCGGCACGCCGTCCTCGTCGTACCACACCGGGATGCGATGTCCCCACCACAGCTGGCGCGAGATGCACCAGTCGTGCACATTCTCGAGCCACTGCAGGTAGACATTCTGCCAGCGCTCGGGATGGAAGCGCAGCTTGCCCGACTTCGCGGCCGCGATCGCGGGAAGGGCGAGGGGCTTCATCTTCACGAACCACTGCTCGCTGACGAGCGGCTCGATCACGCTCTTCGAGCGGTCCGAGATCGGCACGTTGTGCACGAGGTCCTGCGCCTTCTCGAGCGCGCCCTGCGCCTCGAGCTGCTTCAAGAGCTCCGTGCGCGCCTTCTCGCGCGGCAGCCCCGTGAACGGCCCGCACTCGCCGACGAGCAGGCCGTTCTTGGAGAGGATGTTGAGGACCGGCAGCTTGAAGCGCGCGCCGCGCTCGTAGTCCGCCGGATCGTGCCCAGGCGTGATCTTGACCGCGCCGGTGCCGAACTTCGCCTCGACGGTCTCGTCCGCGAGGATCGGGATCGCGCGCCCGATGAACGGGATCAGCGCCTTCTTGCCGACGAGGTCGCGGTAGCGCTCGTCCGCGCCGTTCACCGCGATGCCGGTGTCGCCGAACATCGTCTCGGGCCGCGTCGTCGCGACCGTGAGCGTGCGCCCCGGCTCCCCTTCGATCGCGTAGCGGATGAAGTAGAGCTTGTCCTTGCGCTCGACCATCTCGATCTCGTCGTCGGAGACGGCGGTCTCGAGCACGCAGTCCCAGTTGACGAGCCGCGCCCCGCGGTAGACGAGGCCCTTCTCGAACAGGCGCACGAAGCTCTCGCGCACCGCGCGCGACATGCCCTCTTCCAGCGTGAAGCGCGTGCGCGACCAGTCGCACGAGCTGCCCAGCCGCGCGAGCTGCTCGAGGATCTTGGAGCCGTGCTCCTCCTTCCACTTCCAGATCTCGCCGAGGAAGGCCTCGCGCCCCATGTCCTGACGCTTGAGCTTCCGCTCGGCGAAGAGCTTCTTCTCGACCACCGCCTGCGTGGCGATGCCCGCGTGGTCCGTCCCCGGCACCCACAGCGTCTCGTAGCCCTGCATGCGCCGGTGCCGCACGCAGATGTCCTGAATCGTGTTGTTGAGCGCGTGCCCCATGTGCAGCACGCCCGTCACATTCGGCGGTGGGATCATGACGCAGTATGTCCCGCGCCCTCCGCGCGCGGCCGGTGGCTGAAAGCCGCCCGACGCCTTCCAAGCGGCGTAGATCGGTCCCTCGTGCTCCTTGGGCTCAAATCGCGTCGGCAGTTCCATGCGTCGTCCTCTCGCTCCCCGCGGGGCAACTAGGGTAACGACCCCCTCCCACCGCTTCACGCGCCGCCCCGCGCGCGGGCGCGGAACGCTAGCGGGCGAGGGCTTCGCGGGCGGGACGCAGGCGAGTTCGAAGGATCGAGCGGGCGAGCGTGGAGTCGAGGCACACATCGGCGGGGCGCAGGTTGAGGAGCGGCGCGGACGAGCGCCGTGCGATGCGCGGGAGCATGGGCACAGCGGCGGCGCGAACGGTGAGTAGGCCGAGCTCGGCGCGCGAGAGGCGCTCGGGACCCGCGAGGTGCAGCAGGCCACCGAGCGAGCCGCGCGCGAGCTCGAGCAGCGCGTCGGCGGCGTCCACGATGTCGAGCGGCGTGCGCCACTCGTCGCTGAAGAGCGTCGGCGTCTCGCCGCGCGCGAGGGCGGCGAGCAGTCCGTCGGTGGCGCCGAGTCCGCGGCCGAGCGAGTCGCCATAGAGCAGCGGGATGCGCGCGACGAGCGCCGCCGGATGGGCCGCGAGCACCGCGCGCTCGCCCGCGACCTTGGTGCGACCGTAGTTCGAGATCGGGGAGGGCTCATGCTCCTCGCGAAAGCCGCCCGAGGGCGCCGGCGCGGCCCCGAACGCGAGGTCGGTCGAGATGTGGACCAGTCGCAGGCCGAGCGCGGCGCATGCGCGGGCGACTTCCCGCGGCGCGCGCTCGTTCGTGGCGGCCGCGCGCTCCGGCTCGCGCTCGCACTCGTCGATCTTCGCCAGCGCG
>VGYZ01000007.1 GCA_016872795.1 Planctomycetota bacterium | reverse complement strand
CGTGGTCGGGCGACTGGTCGTGTTCGCGACGGGGCTGCTCTCGGCGCTCGTGGCCGGGCTGGCGGCGCGCAAGCTGTTCGGCCCGTGGGCGGGCGTGGCGGCCTGCGGACTGCTGCTCGCAAGCCCCGAGTTCACCAGCATGAGCTATGTCGTGCAGGTCAACACGCCGGCGAGCCTGTGGACCGCTTGCGCGATCCTCTTCAGCGCGCGCATCTACCTCGACGGGCGCCAGCGGCGCGACTATGTGCTCGCCGGCCTCTGCGCGGGCTTCGCGGTGGGCTGCAAGTACAACTCCTATCCGGCGGCGCTGCCGATCTTGGTCGCGCACCTCTTCGCGCCGCGCGATGGCAGCGGCTGGCGCCATCCGTGGTTCCTCGTTGCGGGCGCCCTCGTGCCGCTCGCCTTCGCGCTCACGACGCCCTACGCGTTGCTCGATTTCTCGCGCTTTCTCGAGTCCGTGCGCTTCCTGAACAGTGTGTACCAAGACCAGAACTGGCCGCTGCACACGAGCATGTCGGGCGGCAGTTGGCTCAACTACCTCGACCGCATCTGGCGCGCGGGGTGGCCCTACGAGCTGTCGTTGGCGGCGCTCGCGGGCGCGCTCCTCGCGGGTGCGCGCGACTGGCGACGCCCGGCGATCGTGATCCTCGCCGCGGCCGCGAACCTGGCGTTTTTGGGCTTCTACAAGGTGTACTTCCTGCGCCACCTCCTGCCCGCGATCCCGCCGCTGGCGATGCTGAGCGGCGCCTTCGTGCAGCGCGCGGTCGACGCGCTCGACCGCGAGCGGACGCGCAAGTGGCTGGCGTCGTCGGCCGCCGCCGTGCTCGTTCTCGCGCTCGGCTTCCGCTCGTTCGCGGCCACGGAGGCCAAGCTGTCTGGCAAGACCAAGCTCGACTCGCGCTCCGCGGCGGCGGAGTGGATCGAGGCCCACATCGAGAAGGGCGCGCGCATCGCGTGCGAGGAGCGCTCCCCGAAGCTCGAAGGCTACGAGCTCGTTCCGGCGCGCTCGATCGCGGCGCCGGTGGATCGCACGGCCGAGATCGCGGCGCAAGCCGACTATGTGGTCGTGACGCTGATGGGCGAGCGCCTGATCGAGCGCGATCCGGCGTGGGCGGGCGCGCGCGAGGTGTACGAGCGCTTCGCGGTGCGCCACGAGCTCGTGGCCGAGTTCCTCGGCCGCGGCGTCGACTACTCTGGTCGCGATATCCGCATCTTCCGCATCGTTCGCTGAGGCCGGCGCGCGCTCTCTCGACGCGCGAGGCCGCCGCGATGCTCGCGACGGCCTCGGGGGAGCGAAGCGCGAAAGCGCTGCGCGAACTTCGTCGTTACGGGGCTAGCTCGTGACGCGCTCGCGGAACTCGAGCGTCACCGGGTCGATGCGCACGCGCTCGCCGATGTTGACCAAGTTGGAGACCTTGATCTTGATGCCGTTCTCGAGCACGGCGTCCTTCCACGAGTTGTTGGCGCCCTTCATCGGCGGCGCGCACTCGGCGACCTTGCAGATCACCGACGACGGCGGGCTGACGGTGACGACCTTGCCGTTGACGAGGAAGCCGATGTACTTGTCCGAGCCCCACACGAGCGCGTCCTTGGCGGCCTCGATCGAGCAGCGGAACTCGTTGCCCTCGGCGTCGTAGAAGACCTCTTCCGGGCCCTCTTGGTAGGAGTGGGAGAGCTCGATGTTGTCCTTCTCGAGGACCTCGAACTTGGTGTCGCCGTGCTCCTTCAGCTCCGTGACGCGACCCGTGAGCAGGTCTTTCAGCGTCACGAAGACATATTGGCGGCGGTCGTTGCGCATGATGCTCCAGTCGGCGACGGTGCACATGCGACCTTGGTACTCGAGCAGATAACCCTTGCGGATGTCGAGAGCGCTAGCTTGCACGGGAGAAGTCCTCTGACGTTGAAGTGGGCGAACAGTCTAGCGCGGACGGGCCGCTACAGGAACTCGATGCGGCCCTGGGGCAGCAGGTAGACGATGAGCATGGTGCCACCGGCGACGGTGGGCACGTGCTCTGAGCCGGGCGCCTCGACGACCCAGCCCGCGGGCTGGCCCATGAAGGTCGGGCTCCCAGCGAGCGCCATGCAGAAGTTGAGCTCGCCGTTGGGATGGCGGTGCCGGGGACCGGCGCCGTTCATGTGCACGACGTCGATCGAGAAGTCGTGGGTCTCCGGGCTCGCCTTCGTGACGCGGCCGTAGCGCACGGGCAGCTCGCCGCGGTTGGCGATTTCGCCGCGCTCGAGCATTCCGACCAGCGCGACCTGCAGCGCGCGCGCAGCGGGGCCCGCTGGGTCGAAGCGCCGCCGCAGCTCGGCGACAGCTGCGGCGGGATCGGCGGGGGAGACGCCCTTGGCGGCGTCGAGGAGCGGACGGAACGCTTCGAGTGTGGTGCTCATGAATGCGTGCAGTTGTAGTGCGCTGCGCGCCCCCGCTCAACGGCGGTAACGGATGAGCAGGAGCGCCGTGCCCACTCGGAATCCCTGCGCGGGATCGAGGGGTACCAGCACGAACTCGTACTTGGCGAGCGCCGCATCGTTGGGGCCCGCGATCGCGCCGCCAAGGTCGAGCCGCTGCCACGCTTTCGGCAAGATGCTCCACGGACTCGCGGCGTCGACGACGCGCGCGTTGAAGTATGTGGGCTGGTACTTGGCGAAGGCCTCGAAGCCGATCTTGCGATCGTGGCCGGGCATCTCGCGCGCGGCGGGGTCGAGGGGCTCGAGCGGCTCGCGGTTCGTGAGGCCGTGCATGTCGTGCACGACCAGCCCGGTCGCGTAGTAGCCGAAGGCCCCGATGTTGCCGAGCACGATCGACTCGCCGGGCTCGGTCGCGCTCTCCAGCGCGCGTCCCACTTCGATCCAGTCGCGGATGTCGACCACGCCCTTCTTCCACATCGCGTGCTCGCTGCGGAACTCCTGACTCCAGCGGAAGTGCGCGCACTCGCGCAGCGCCTGCGGCACGACATGAATGTCGAAGCACGGCAGCGCTCCGAGCACGACGAGCGGCACTCCGACGGCGACGCGCAGCGCCGCGTGCGCGAAGGTCGCCAGCCACGCACCGAGCGCGAGCGCCACGAACGGCATCGCGGGCACGAGCATGCGATACATCATCATCCAATCGCCGCCGAGCACGGCCAAGTAAGCGAACGCGCTCGCGCAGAAGACGAGCGCGCCGCGCGCGAGGCCCGAGCTCTCCCGCCCGAGTCGCGCGATGGAGCCGCCGAGCACGATCGGGATGCTCGCCACGCACAGGCACAGGCTCGCCACATACTGCGCGCCGCGCAGCAGGTACTGCGAGCCGAACGCGACCTTGATGCGCGCCGTATTCGGCTGCAGCGCCTCGAAGTAGGCGTAGCGGAAAGCAAGGTAAGCGAGCGTCGTCGCGAGCGTCGCGCCCGCGACGGCGAGCACGGCGCGCAACATCGCGCGGCGCTCGCTCGCGTCGGCGACCGCGAGCGCCGCCAGCGCGCTCATCGCGACCCACACGAAGCCATCCGCGCGCACGAGCACCGCGAACGCGGCCCACAGGCTCGCGCCGAGCGCGCGCGGCGCGGAGCGTTCGAGCGCAAGTCGCTCGAACACGCCGAACACACACAGCGCGAAGGCCATGGTCTCGAGGCCGCTCGTCGACCACACGGCGATCGGCGCCAGCGTGGCGCTGCACAGGGCTGCCAAGGTCGCGCTCGTACTGTCCTGCAGTCGCGCGCTCGCCACGCGCGCGACGAGCACGACCAGTCCGCACGCGCAGGCCACGCCGACCAGCCGCGTCCACAATTCCGGTGCGAGGCCGGCGAGCTCGAGGCCCGCGCACAGCACCGTCCACAAGAAGTTCGAGAAGCCTTCGACCGGCGGTGCTTCGCCGACATTCCAAGCGAGCCCGTGCCCCTCGGCGAGGTGGCGGCCGTAGCGGAACGAGATGAAGGCGTCGTCGACGAGGAAGTCCATGGCCCACGCGAGGCCGAGCAGGAACGGCAGGGCGAGGAGCACCGCGGCGGGGAGTGCGGGCACGCGGGCGCGAGAGGCTTCCACGGCCGGATTCTGCACCTCGGGCGGGCTCGCGTCGAGCGCGCGGGAGTCGATCGGGGCATGGTTCCTTGCGCGCGGCTGCCTACAATCCCCGCGCCTTCCATGCCCCAACAGCCGCGCCGCATCCTGATCGGAGCCCTGTTCGCCCTGCTCGCGAGCTGGGCGGCGCTGCCGCTCTTGCAGGCCGGCCTGCACGGTGCGGAAGTGGGCCTCGTCGAGCGCGCGCGCACTTCGCGCAGCCTGATCGACCCGGCGCTCGCGGGCGGGCACCTGCTCGCGAGCCTCGACCTCGCGGCCACGGCAGGTCGCGCGCCGGCGATCGTGGCGCGGTTGGAGAGCTTCGCGTGGCTCTTCGTCGCGGCGCTCGCGCTCGGGCGCAGCGCTCGGCGGATCCTGACGCCGTGGAGTGGAGGCGAGCTGGCGCGCGCGGCGGGTTGGGCCTCGTCGCTCGTGTTCGCCCTGCACCCGGTGTCGTTCGCCGCAGTGGCTACCTTGACGGCGCGTGCGGACCTGATGGCGCTGTGCTTCGCGTCGCTGTGTCTGTGGGCGTACTTGTTCGCGCGGCAGGAGCGCTCGAGCCTCGCGCTCGGCCTCGCGGGTTTGTGCGCCGTGTTCGCGGGTCTGTCCAGCGACCTCGCCCTGTCGTTGCCGGTGTGGCTGGCGGCCTCGGAGTTCCTCTCGGCCAATCGTCAGCGCAAGCTCGCGGCGCGCGCGCGCTCGGCCGCTCTCGCAGCGCTCGCCGGACTGGTGTGCGTGCTGCTCGATACATGGGTGCGCAGCCTCGTGCTCGAGGAAGTCGCGTTGCCGGCGCCGATCGCGTTGGCGAGCGTGAGCGGGCTCGCGGGGTTCTTCGAACGCCTCGGCGCGCTGCTGTTTCCGGTCAACGCGCATGTGCTCGGCGCGCCCGGCCTCGCGCTCGCGGGCCTGCTCGCGCTGGCCGCGTTCCAGCCGATCCTCGTCGCCGCGCGCGCGGCGCCGCGCCTGTGGGGGCGCATCCTCGGACTGTGGGCCCTCGCGCTGCTGCTCGCGGAAGCCGTCGGACGCGGCGTGCGCGTGCATCCCGAGGACCTGCGCGACGCGGAGGGCATGTTGCTCTCCGCCGCCGTGCTCTCCGTGGGACTCGGACTCGGCTCGGTGGCCATCTCGGGCATGCGTCGGGTCGTGATGCCGCTCGTGCTCGCGCTCGGTCTCTCGATGCTCGCGCACTCCGCCGGTCTGGCCCATCGCGCGGCGGCGCGCGAGCTCGACGGGCTCACGGCTGCGCTGGAGACGCTCGGTGCGCACCCCGCGTGGATCGTCGACTGCCCCCAGACCGTGCTCGGCGTGCGCTGTGCGGACGGCGCGCTGGGAGAGCGGTGGAACGCAGCCGCGCTGGAGCGCGTGAGTTCGCGGCAGGTCGCACTGCGCGCCTGCACGGGCGAGCTGGAGCGTTCGCGCGGACAGGGACTGTCGCTCGTGGTGCGCGGGCCCGCCGGGTGGCGGGCGCGCGACCTGCCCGCCCCGTTCGAAGGCTCGCTTACGCGCAGCTGGATCCGCGACGGCATCTCGCCCGAGCTCGATCTCGATCCGCTCTCGGTGGGGGCGCTCATCGTGCGTGCGACGGCGGATGCGGACACCGCGCGGGCGCCGGTGCTCGCTTGGCGCTCGACCTCGGATGTCGGAGTCGAAGACGGGCGCGTCGAGGGCGCGTGGGCCTACCTCGGCGAGGCGTCGGAGGCGGTGTTCGACCTGCGCACCTCGCTCGAGTGGCTCGCGGCGGGGCGCGTGCGGCAGCTGTGGTCCGCGGCGGGTTGGAGCCGCATCGCGCAGGCCGAGCTCTTGCCCGAGCTGCCCGAGCCGGTACTCGAAGGTGGCCTCGCGCTCGACGGCGAGGCCTTCGCGCTGCGCGCGGGCAGCGGGCTCGATCCCGACGACGAGCGCCGCAGCTGGCGCCTGTGCGCGCTCGATGCCGACGGGGAGCCGGTGACCGCGAGCGGCGAGCGCGTGGACGCGCTCGTGCGCTTCGACGCGCGGGGCTTCGCGAATGTGCGCGACGAGGCGCTGCTCGAGGTACTCGTCGACGGCATGGCCGTCGAGCGGCGCCGCGTGCGGCTGCCCGCACGCTGAGCAAAGCCGCTAGTTCGGCGTGTTCAGGCGCGCGAGGTCGACTTCGATCGTCGCCAGTTGCTGCGTCAGGTCCGCGACCAGCGGGTTGTGGTAGAGCGCGTAGCGCACCTCCGAGCGCGCCTGCTCGAGCAGCCTGCGCTTGCCGGCGATGTCGCTCGCGGGCAGGTTCTGGGCCTGCATGCGCAGCACCTGCGTGTAGTTCATCGTCGCTTGCCAGTGGCGCAGCTTCGGGTCGCGCAGGATGGTGCGGCGGAAGTACTCGCCGGCGGCTCCGATGTCGCCGTTGCGGCCGACGAGCTCGCCGAGCAAGTACAGCGCGTCGCCGTTCTCCTCGACCTGCACGAGCTCCTCGAGCATGCGGCGCGCCTCGTCGAAGCGCTCCGCGCGCATCGCGAGCCGCGCGAGCGCGAGCTTGGGATCGGTGCGCGTCGTGCCCGCGTTCATGACCGCGAGCAGCGTGTTGATGCAGTCCTCGCTGCGGCCGAGCTTGTCGTAGGCCTGAGCGAGTGTGATCGAGGCGCCGGAGTTGGTCGGCTCCTTGCGCACGGCCTGCTCGAGGTACGCAAGTGCGGCCTCGAGCCCGCTCGTCGCCTGCACGATCTGGGCCCAGTTGAAGGCCTCCGAGAAGCCCAGCTCCCCGAGGGCGACCTGCTTGCCGCGCGCTGGGCGGCTCGCGCTGGAGGTGTCGGTGGCCCGCGGAGCGCGCGAGCGCAGCGACTGCGCCATGCGGTGGTCGCGGGTGAGGATGTTCTCGACGCTGGCGAGCGTGGCCTGGAACTCCGGCTGGTGCAGGGGCTCGCCCTGCGCTTCGCGCCACAGGAGGTAGCGGTCGAGGAGCGAGTCGGTCAGGCCGTCGCCCTGCAGGTCGAAGCCCGGGTCGACCTCGAGCAGGTTCGCGTTGCGACCGAGGAACATGTTGCGCGCGCCGAGGTACTCGAGGCGCTGGTGGTCGTCGGTGTTGAGCGGGCCCTGTCCCACGAGTGCGGCGAAGTGGGCTGGATTCGCGCCGTGGTAGGCGAGCAGGCCGGAGAGGTTGTAGACGCCGACGCGCGCGAGGTCGGAGCGGATCTGCGGGCGATCGAACAGCGACTCCATGGCCGCGAAGTCGACCGGCAGCGGCTCCATCGAGGCGAGGCCGATCGTGTCGGACTCGAACGTCAGGAAGCACTGCACATGCGGGAAGACCTCGTGGATGGTGCGCGTGATGAGCTGGATCGTCTCGTTGGACTGCTCGTAGTGGTGGAACCACACCATCATGATGCCGCCCTGCTCGAGGCGGTCGCGGCAGTCCTCGAAGAAGTCGACCGTGAACAGGCTGCCGATGCCCGCGATCCAAGGGTTCGAGGGCTGCGAGACGATCAGGTCGTACTTGCGCGGGACCGTGCGCAGGAAGGTGCGCGCGTCGTCGAGGTAGACATGCGTCTTGGGGTTTTCGAGCACGCCGTGGTTGGCGGCGGTGAAGAGCTTGTCGGCGTCGAGCACGGCCTTGGAGATCTCGACCACATCGATGCGCTCGACTTCGTCGTACAGCGAGATCGCGCCGGTGGTGACGCCCGAACCGTGGCCGATCACCATCACGTTGGCCTTGTCTCCGTCCTGCTTGGGCAGGAAGAACATCGGGATGTGGCCCGAGAGCAGGAAGGTGATCATGTCGAGCGGGCCGGTCGAGGCGTCGCCCTTGCTGTTGATGTAGATCGCGGCGAGGCGCTCGCGGCGCACGCCCATGACCGACGCGTCGGCGTCTTCCCACAGGCCGAAGTCGTCCCAGCCGTCGACTCGCGGATCAGGGTCGCGCAGGTGGGTCTTCTTCCACCACTCGAAGTTGGAGGCGGCGTGGCGCGAGAGCAGGAGCGCGTCGGCGTCCGCCGGCGGTCCCTTGCGCAGGCGCAGGTGGCCTTCGCTCTGGCGAATCGTGCGCGCCCAGCTCGCGACGCGCTCGCCGCGCACCTCGAGGAAGCCCTGCACGGAGTAGGCCACCATGCCGGCCACGGTCGCGACTGCGGCCGTGACGCGCAGCACGAAGGCTGCATCGGCCGCGGCGACGAGCAGCAGCGCGATGGCGACGGCGTTCAGCGCCAAGTTCATGTGGAAGGCTCCGTCCATGCCGAGCATCGGCATCAGCACGAGGCTCGTCACGATCACGCCGAGCACATTGCCGACCGTGTTCCACGCGTAGGTGTTGCCGACCGTGCCTCCGATTCGTGCCGCGCTGCGCGCTTGGATCTGGCTGACGAGCGGGAAGCCGAAGCCGATGCAGATCGTCGGCAGGAGCAGCATCAGGAAGCAGTAGGCCGCCTGTCCGGCGAGGAACAGCTCGTAGCCACCCGGCACTTCGCCCGAGGGAAGCAGCGGCTGGGTCGGATCCTCGAACACGAGCAGCTCGGTGCGCATCGAGCTGATGAAGTACGGCAGGCGCTCGATCACGGGCGTGATCGCGAGCAAGGAGAGCAGCACCGCGACCTGCGACGCCGCCAGCCACCACAGCGGCCGCTTGATGTCGACCACCGACACGATCCAGCTGCCGATGCCGATGCCGGTGATGAAGCACATCAGCATCACCGTGAACGAGTTGTTCGAGGAGCCGAAGCCCAGCCCGATCACGCGCAGGAACACGATCTCGTAGCCCATGGCCGCGAAGCCCGAGAGCGCCAGCGCCCAGAGCGTCGCGCGGAACTGTCCCGCCGTGTACTGCGGGCCCGACTCGCTTGCCTGTGCGGCGACTTCCTTTGGCGTCCCGGCGCCGCGCGCATCCGCGAGCCACACGAGGCCCGCGGCGAGGAAGTTCATCGACGAGGCGACTGCGAGCGCCGACCAGATGCCGAGCTGTGGCAGCAGGTAGAAGCCCGCCACGCCCGAGCCGAGCACGGCGCCGATGTTGTTGAGCGCGTACAGGCTCGCGACGGCCTTGCGCGTCTGCGCGACCTCGTCGATCAGGTAGCGCGCGAGCACCGGCAGCGTGCCGCCCATCATGACCGCCGGTGCGAGCACGACCACGAGCGAGAGCACGAGGCGCAGCGCGAGCTTGAGGCCAGGTTGTTCGAAGGTCGCGGCCGCGAGGCCCTCGTACAGCGCTCCCGCACCTTGGGTGAGGAACGGCAGGGCGATGCAGTACAGGCCGATCAGCACCTCGAGCCACACATACACGCGCAGTGGCCGGTCGCGCTTGTCCGAGCCGCGCCCGAACAGCACGGCGCCGAGCGCGAGTCCGCCCATGAACACCGCGAGCACCACGGCGTGCGCCTTGGCGGTCGAGCCGGTCAGGTTCGCGAGCAGCTTGGCCCACACGACCTCGTGCATGAGGCCGGCGAGGCCGGAGAGGAACAGCGCGAGGAGCACGAGCCCTCGCTGGCGCGTCGGTTGGACCATGGGACGGTTCAGGTGACTCTTGGGGCGCGTGGGGTGCCGGAAGCCGGGGGCGGAGGCTACCAAGTGCGCGCGCCCGTGGAACGAGGGGGAGCGCGAGGGGGTGGGGCGTCGCTACAGTTCGGGCCAGCCATGTCGACCCAGCCCTCCGAGCAGCTCGACACCTTTCCCAACCCGGCGCCCGAGCGGGACTTCGAGGTCCGCTTCGACTGCCCGGAGTTCACCTGCCTGTGCCCCAAGACGGGCCAGCCCGACTTCGCCACGATCCGCATCCGCTATGTGCCGGACCGGCTGTGCGTCGAGCTGAAGAGCCTCAAGCTCTACCTGTGGAGCTACCGCAGCGAGGGCGCCTTCCACGAGGCCGTCACCAACCGCATCCTCACGGATCTGGTGGCCGCGACCCGGCCCCGCCGCATGACGGTCGAGGGCGATTTCTGGGTGCGCGGCGGGATCAAGACGGTCGTCGAGGCGAGCTACCCTTGAACCCCTGATCGCGGCAGCCACGCGGCGTCAGGCTCCGCGGCGAGCGAAGGAGCTTCCGGCGCCGAAAGTCCCTTCCGTGCGGCGCGCGCCACCGGGCTAGAGCGAGAGCCCGAGCTCATGGCGCAGCGCCGCGTAGCCGGGCTTGATGCGCTCGAAGATCACCTTGACGCGCTCGTCGTAGTGCGCGAAGGCGCTCTTCATGCCGTTGATGGTGATTTTCTCGAGGTCGGCGAGCGTGCAGCCGAACTGCTCGACCGCGATCTGGTACTCGTCGGTCATCGTCGTGCGGCTCATCAGGCGGTTGTCGGTGTTGAGCGTCACGCGGAAGCCGCGGTCCATGTAGAAGCGGAAGGGGTGCTCTGCCATCGACGGCGTCGCGCCCGTGTGCACATTCGACGACAGGCACACCTCGATCGGGATGCGGTGGTCGAGCACATACTGCGCGAGCGCGCCGACTTTGATGACCGTGCCTTGGTAGATGACGATGTCTTCGATCAGGCGCGTGCCGTGCCCGATGCGATGGGCGCCGCAGTACTGCAGCGCCTGCCAGATGCTCTCGGGGCCGAAGCTCTCGCCCGCGTGGATCGTGATCGAGAAGTTGGCGCGCTTGACATGCTCGAAGGCGCGCAGGTGCTCCTTCGCCGGGTGCCCGGCTTCTTCGCCGGCGAGGTCGAAGCCCACGCAGCCTTGGTCGCGGAAACCGACCGCGAGCTCGGCGAGCTTGAACGAGAGCTCCGGCGACTGGTTGCGCATGGCGCACACGATCAAGCCGGCGCCGACCCTGAAGTCGCGCTGGCCGCGCTCGAGACCCTTCAAAACCGCGCGCATCACGCCGTCGAGGCCGAGGCCGCCCGAGGTGTGGAAGTGGGGGGCGAAGCGCACCTCGGAGTACACGACATTGTCCGCGGCCATGTCCTCGCAGTACTCGTAGGCGATGCGCTCGAGCGCCTCGGCGCTCTGCATCACGGCGATCGTGTGGGCGAAGCCCTCGAGGTACAGGGGCAGCGAGCCGCGCGCGGCGCCGGCGTGGAACCAGTCGGCGAGGTTGCGCTCGTCCTGGTGGGGCAGCCTTTCGTAGCCGCTCGCGCGCGCGAGCTCGAGCACCGTGCGCGAACGCAGGCCGCCGTCCAAGTGCTCGTGCAGGAGCACCTTGGGGACGCGGGCGGTGACGGACCGTTCGGGCTTGTAGGCGGAGGACTTGGGGATCTTGGTCATGGCCCGAATCTAGTGGCGGGCGCTCGCGTTTTCGCGCCCAAAAGTGCGCAGCGCACGGCGCGTTGGACCGTCGCGCGGCGCACGCCTATCCTCTTCGCCGCCGTCGGTCCGTTGCCCGAGGTTCCTCCGTGTCCAAACCCGTCCGCGTCCGCTTCGCTCCCAGTCCCACCGGCAAGCTCCACATCGGCGGGGCGCGCACCGCGCTCTTCAACTGGGCCTACGCGCGTCGCCACGGCGGGGCGTTCGTGCTGCGCATCGAGGACACCGACCCCGAGCGTTCGACCAAGGAGTTCGAGCGCGCGATCCTCGAGGGTCTGGCGTGGCTGGGGATCGGGTGGGACGAAGGTCCCGACATCGGCGGCCCCCGCGGTCCGTACCGTCAGTCCGAGAAGTACCCGCAGTACCGCGAAATCGCGCGGCGCCTGATCGCCTCGGGCCACGCCTACCCGTGTTTTTGCACTACCGAGCGCCTCGACGCCCTGCGCGCCGAGCAGGAGTCGCGCAAGGAGCGGCAGGTCTACGATCGCTTGTGCGCAGGGCTCGATCCGGCCCTCGCCGCGCGGCGCGTGGCCCAAGGCGAAGCGGCCGTGATCCGCTTCCGCGTGCCGCCGGGCGAGACGGTCTGCATCGACCACATCCGCGGCGATGTGCGCTTCTCGCACGAGGAGGTCGACGACTGGGTCATGGTGCGCTCCGACGGCAGCCCGACCTACAACTTCTGCGTGGTGTGCGACGATGTCGACATGGGCATCACACATGTGTTCCGCGGCGAGGAGCACCTCGTCAACACGCCCAAGCAGGTGCTGCTCTACCAGGCACTCGGCCAGCCGATGCCGGAGTTCGGGCACTTGCCGCTGATGCTCGGCACCGACGGCAAGAAGCTCTCCAAGCGCACCGGCGACACGGCGCTGCAGGACTACCGCGACAAGGGCTTCCCGCGCGAGGCCGTGGTCAACTTCCTGTGCCTGCAGGGCTGGGCGCTCGACGGGACGAGCGTCTTGTTCTCCGTCGACCAGTTGGTGGCGAACTTCGACATCAAGGATGTGCAGAAGGCCGGCGCGATCTTCGACCCCGAGAAGTTCCGCTGGATGGCGGGCGAGTACCTGCGTCAGGAATCGCTCGAGACGCTCGCCGACCACTGCGCACCGTTCGTCGTCGCCGAGGGCCTGTGCAGCGCGGACGAGCTCGCGCGGCCTCGCGCTTGGTTCCTCGAAGTCGTGAAGACCGAACAGGCGCGGATCCAGACCTACGGCGAGCTTCCGCCGCGCATCGCGTACCTCTTCCAGCGCGACGACGCCGTCGTGTGGGCCGCGGAGGCCGTCGCGACCGCGCGCAAGCACGCCAACGCCGCGCAGACTCTGCGCGACTACCGCGAGTGGCTTGCGCCGCGCGTGGGCGGCGGCATCGACGCCGCGGCCTTGCGCGACGCCTCGAAGGCCTGGGCGCAGGAGCGCGGCCTCAAGCTGCCCGCGTTCTTCCAGCCCGTGCGCCTCGCCCTGTGCGGGGTCGTCAACGGCGCGGACCTCTTCGATGTGATGGCCCTGCTCGGCGCTCCGGCGGTCCTCGCCCGGCTCGAGTACGGCGCGGCACGCCTCGCGAGCTGATTCTTGGCCATTTTCCCGCTCCGCGCGTGCGCGGGGTCGGGCCGCGGGCGCCGTTCAAGGCGGCGTGGCAACGTGTCGATCCAAGCGAGCAGGATTGCCGTGGAGCAGGCCCCGACCGACAGCGACCGTTCCCTGTGCGAGCGCGCCCGCGCCGAGCTCGGCCGGCTCGTCGAGACCGCGCTCGTGCCCGAGCAGGGTTCGAGCCTGCGCCGCCACCTCGAGCTGTGTGCGGAGTGCGAGCAGGAGTACCGCGAGTCGCTGCGTCTGACCGCCCGCATCGCGCACGAGCGCCGCATCGGACGCGAGTCCGCCGAGCGCACCGGTCGCCGCGAGGAACGCCTGCGTCTCGCGCGCAGCCCGCGCTCGCGCCGTCCGTACTCCATGGTCGTGCGCACCCTCGTGCTGCCGGGGCTCTTGATCTTCCTGCTCACGCGCATGTCGAGCTCGGAAGTCGAAGCGCGCGCTCGCGCCATCGTCGGCGAGTACTCGCTCGGCGTGCGGCGCATGGACACGCAGGACATGCCGCAGCCGCTGCGCCGCGGCGACTGGATCGTGACGGATGCGCACTCCGCCGTGAGCCTGAGCGTGGGCGCACGCACGGAAGTGCTCGTCGAGCGCGACTCGAAGGTGTGTGTCGAGGATCGCGGACTCCTGCGCTTGTTGTTCGACTCGGGCGCACTCGTGGTGCGCGGTCGGCGCACGATCACCACGCGCGTCGGCGTGCTCGAGCTCGAGCACGGGGAGCTGCGCCTGCGCGGGGACGCGCGCGGCGTGACGGCGCACTTGCGCGCGGGCGCGTGTGTCGCCATCGATGCGCACGGCGAACGACGACTCGAGCCGGGCGCGAGCCTCTGGCTCGGTGGCTCGAGCGACGAGGCGAGCGCGCCTAGCGTCGCGCCGCACGCTCGCTAGAGTGCGCGACTCCCAGAGCGAGCTCGTCGATGTCCCTCGGTCAGGAACTGCGGGTCGCGCCCCGCCGCCAATCGCTCGCTCGCCGAGCGGCCGTGCGGGCGTGCGAAGCGCTCGCCGTCGCCTGCGGTGGCCGTAGCTGGTTTCGCGCGCGCCACTTGCGTCCCCCAGGCCTGCTCGTGCGTCGGGAGCGCGTGTCCCATCCGAGCCTGCCGGAGGCGTTGATCGGGTTCCGGGTCGTGCAGCTCAGCGATCTCCACGCTGGCCCGTTCGTGCGCGCGGGGGACTTGCGCGCTGTCGTAGAGCTCGCGAATGCGCTGCAACCCGACTGCATCGCGATCACAGGCGACCTGATCACGCACCGCGCGGAGGACGCGGAGCTCGTGCGCGCGGACTTGGCGCAGTTGCGGGCGCGAGAGGGCGTGTTCGGAGTGTTCGGCAACCACGACTACCGCGGCCGACGCGAAGGCGAGATCGCGCAGCGCTTCCGAGCGGATGGCGTGCGCTTTCTGCGCAATGAAGGCGTGCGCATCGAGCGCGGCGACGCGGCCGTGTGCGTGGTGGGCGTCGAGGACCTCGAGGAGGCGCGCGAGATCGACCTCGAGCGCGCGCGCGCGTGCGTTCGTCCGGGAGACTTCGAGATCGCGCTGTGCCACAACCCGCGCGGCGCGCTGGCGTTCGTGCGCCCGTGCTGCCTCGCCGTGCTGTGCGGCCATTCGCACGGGACCCAGCTCGACCTGCCATGGCTGCGCCGGGCCGGGCCGCCGCACCCCGGGCTACGCGTGCACAGCGGCTCCACCGCGATCCTCGTCAGTCGCGGGCTCGGCTCGATCGGACTGCCGCTGCGCATCGGGGCTCCGACCGAACTCGTCGTGCTCGAGCTCGAGCGAGGCCGCGCGTGAGCCAGGGATCGCTCAGCTTGCGCGGCGGTGTGCTGTGGGTCGCGCGCCAAGCGCGTCGTGCGCATGTGCAGCCGTTCGATCTCGATGGCCGCGCGCTCGGACCGGGCTTCTCGTTTGCCGGGGCGGGCGGCGGTGCGCTCGCGCTCGGCGGGATCGAGGTCGACTCGGATCGGCAGCTGTGGAGCGTCGATGGTCGCGCCGGAGCCGTGCGCGCGTTCTCCGTGTTCGGCCGAGAGTCCGCCAGTTTCGTGGGCGCGCCTTTGGAGCGCGACGACGCGCGCGGAGTGCTCGCGGGCGCGAGCGACCTCGCCCTGCACGAGACGGATCACGCGCTCGAGGTGCTCGTCGCCTGCGGTGGAGCGCGGCGACATGGGCTCGCGCTGTTGCGTGCCGATGGTCGCCTCGTCGCGTCGCTGCGGCCGCTCGGTGATCCGCGCGGACGATTCGGCGACATTGCGCGGGTGGTCCAGCACGGGCCGTGGACATACGTGTGCGAGCGCGGTGCGCGGCGCGTGCAGGTCTTTCGGGACTTCGAGTTTCACTTCTCGTTCCGCATCGAGCTGGGCTCGCTCGAGCGGCCCGAGCCCGTGGCGCTCGCGGCCCTGCCGGACGGGCGGCTTCTGATCGCGCTCGCGGGGGCCGGGACCGCGCTGGTGCTCACCGACGGGGTGGGGCGCGTGCAGGCTGTGCTCGCCGCGATCGGGGAGGGGCACGGGGAACTGCGGGATGTGGGGGACATCGCGGTCGAGGCGGGGGCGGACGAGCGCTCGGGCCGGGTGGCCGTGATCGACCGAGATGCCGAGCGGTTGGCGGTGTTCGACTTGGCGGGCCGCTCGCTGGGCGACTTTCCGAGCCTGCCGGGGGATCCGCAGGGCTCCTAGCTGCCGCGGGGGGGGGGCGCTCGAACCCGAAGGAGTTTCCACGGGCGGTGGCCCCGAGCGCAGTCCACGGTCGGGGCTACCGATTTCGTCCGTGCGGGCTAGACTTTGATTCGGCTGCACCGGGGCTCGCCCCCGAAAGCCACTCCCATGTTTCCGGCTCTGATCCTCGCCATCGCGTCCCAATTTGGCGGGCCGATGGGACTGCCGCAGGTGGATCGCTCGCGCCTCCATGGTCCGCGCGACGCGACTCCGTTTGCGCGCACGCTCGAGGAATCGGCGGGGCCGGGCTGGGAGCGAGGGAGGGAACTCTCCCTCGCGCCGGGCGCAAGTCCGCGCGGCGGGGTGGGCGTCGGCGTGCGCGCGCTCACGGGGCTCACCAATCCGCCCCCCCCTGGTTCGATCGTCGGACGCGCCGGTGTGCCGGGGGTGACCCCCACGCCGCGCTGGTTCGAAATCACCATCCAACCGGGCACGGGCTTCGCCGAGCGTTTCCTCGTGCAGGACTCCAACGGCATCGGACCGCGTCCGGTGCTGGTCGTGTTCCACAAGTTCGGCGTCAGCCACTACGACGCGTTGCTCAACACATCGTTCTTCGCCGAGGCACGCCGGCGCAACTGGATCTGCGTCGCGCCGATGAGCAGCGGTCAGACGCACTTCTCCGACTCTCGCAGCCACATTCACACGCGGGCGGTGCTCGAGTGGGTGCGAACGAGCCTCTCGGTCGACACCGCGCGCGTGTACGCCGTCGGGTTCTCGATGGGGGGCGGAGCGGCGATGAACTATGCCGCGCGCCAGCTCGATCCGACCCACCTGATGTTCGCTGCGGTGTTCAATCAGTCGGGCATTCTCTCGCACGAGGACACCTACCCGCAGTCGGGGCCGACGATTCAGCAGATCTACGACGATCGCTTCGGCAACGGTCAGCCGGGTTCCGCCACGCCGTGGAATCTGCAGCGCGGCTCGGTGTTCAGCTTCGATCCGAACTCGCTCGTCGTCCTCGCCGCGACCGATCTCGGCCGCAATCTGCTGCACCTCGCGACGCACACCACGCGCACGACCGGCGACATTCCGTACCTGATCACGCAAAACGATCTCTTTTACCAGCACCAGCTCGGACTGGGCGCATCCGCGACGCGTCACCTGCTGACCGTGGTGAACTACCCCGGCCACTCGTGGGATGCGGTCAGCGAGGCTTCGGTCTGCAACTGGCTGCGCAACTACTCGCTGGCGCTGCCGAGCGCGGCGAACACGCTGGCGGACTCGAGCGGCCGCTTCTTCCACTTCCACATCGAGCAAGCTCTCGCGGGCGACTTCACGCCCTTCAACTGGAGCGTGGACACGACCAACAATGCGGTCGCGATCACCGGCACGGCGAACTTGACGCGCGCGCGCGTGGCGACGGCCGATGCGGGCCTCGATCCGCTGCAGCCGCTCGCGGTGACCACGGGCTGCGCGGACGGAATGCCGGACCAGATCCTCCTCGAGGGCTATGTGCTGCCGCCTTCGGCGGTGCTGCGCGACGGAGTCAGCACGCTGAGTTGGTCGCACGACGGACAGCTCGGGCGGCTCGTGCTGGACGAGACGGACGGCGTTGCGACGCACATCTGGTCGATCGTTCCCTGACGCAGGCTGCGCTCGGGAGCGCGCGTTCCCGGCAGCGTGCCCCGAGAGTGTTGTCTGAGCGTGTTCCCTGTGCGCGCGTCGCGCTGCCTCGGCGTGGACGCGGCTCGGTCGCAAAGAGCGCGCGAGCGAATGTGACGCAAGCTGCGCGGTCGAGCGAATGCGCGCGCGACGCAGCGAACAGGCGAGCGATGGGACGCGGGCGATGCGGCGAGTGAGAGCTCGCTCGCGCAGCGTCGGGCGTGCGCGCGCCCGCTCGAGCGACGAAGGGGGCCAGTGACTTTGCGGTCACTCGCCCGAGGGAGAAAGACAGCCTTCGAGCTTCCCGGGTACGGGCGCTGCTCGCAATAGCACCCGCACCTCCCGAAGGCTGTCTTCACGCGGGAGGCGAACCACACGCGCGCGAAGAGCGTAGCGTGTGCGCGAGCGGGCGCAACGAGAGCCTGTGCAACGGTTGCATTGCCGTGCCGCGGCTGTGCACGAGCGCGCGTCGCTCTCGAGCTCCCACGCAGCTCGCCTTGCGAGCCTTCCCACGCGAGCGTTCTCTCGCGAGCCCATTCCAAGGACACTCGTTTCAGGCTCTGGAAGCCCTAGGGCGCACCGCTTCGCGGTGGGGGGCAGGTCGGGTTCAATCGTCGCGGCGCGGCAGGGCCGCGGAGAACGGCGTGCCGTCCTCGGGCAGGGTCGCTGCGATCGACGCGTGGAGCGAGAGCCATGCGATGGCCCGGTCGTCGCAGGCCTCGGGGTCGCTCCAAGCGAGCACCAGCGCGAGCTTGCCCTGGTGGGCGAGAACCTGCGCGCCGCACGGCAGTTGGCCTTCGATCACGCCTTCCACGGCCGCTCGCACGAGTGCTTCCGACGGCAGGAGTTCGCGCGGCCCGCGCGCGAGGACGGGCAGCCACATGCTCCCGTGGCAGCGCCAGAGCTCGACCGCCCGCAGCCCTTCGCAGTGTGCTGTGGCAAACAGCAGCGCCCGGTCGAGGTCGCCCAGCGTTGTGCTCGCGAGCAGCGCCAGAACGGCACCCTCTTTGACTTCGGTCTTGGGCTTCACGCCAAGCCCTCTTCGGATGTCCGACGCGGGGGCCTCAAGCGGGCCCGCGCCGGGAGCGCGGCGTGCCCCAAAGCGGGGCTGCGTTGGGTCGCTCCGGGCCGCTGCGGGCGGAGCTGGGCGGATCTGGGCGCGGAGCGCGAGGCGGGGCACAATGGAGCGCGATGAGCGACGCCTACCTCGACATCAATGGCTCGACGCCGGTCCACCCCGCGGTCCTCGAGGCCTACCTCGAGTCGACTCGGGCGACCTGCGGCAATGCCTCCGTCTCGCACCCCGCCGGCCTGCTCGCTCAGGAGCACATCGCGCGCGCCCGCGCCACCGCCGCGCGCACGCTCGGGTGCTCGGACGACGAGATCTGGTTCACCTCCGGTGGCACCGAGTCGAACAACTGGGCGCTCAAGGGGCTGTTCGCGCCCCACTGCGGCGGCCGGCTCGTGACGAGCGCGATCGAGCACAAGTCGGTGCTGCGCACGGCGGACGCGCTCGCTCGAGCGGGCATCGATGTCGCCGTCGTGCCGGTGGGCAACAGCGGTCGGGTCGAGGTCGCCGACATCGAGCGCGCGCTCACACCGGACACGCGCGTCGTGTCGCTGATGGTCGCGAACAACGAGACCGGTGTGCTGCAGCCCGTGCGCGAGGTCGCGCAGCTGTGCCGCTCGCGGGGCATCCTGCTCCACTGCGACGCCGTCGCGGCGATCGGCAAGTTGCCGCTCGATGTGCGCGAGCTCGGCTGCGACCTGCTCAGCCTCTCTGGCCACAAGCTCTACGCGCCCAAGGGTTGCGGCGTGTTGTATGTGCGCCGCGGCGTCGCGCTTGCGCCGCTGATCGACGGCTGTGGACAGCAGTGTGGAATGCGCAGCGGCACGGAGAACACCGCGGCTGTCGCGGCGCTCGGCCGCGCGTTCGAGCTGCTCGCGAGCGGCGCGTTCGACGCCGCTCGCAGACCCGAGTTGCGCGATCAGTTGTGGGCGGGCGTGCGCGCGCTCGAGCCGCGCGCCGTGCGCAATGGTGAAGGTCCGTGGCTCCCGAACACGCTCAGCGTCACATTCCCCGGCCGGATCGGTACCGAGTTGCAGAGCGCACTCGGCGCGCGCGGCGTGCATTGCTCAGCGGGAGCGGCGGCGATGGGGAGCGCGCCGTCCCATGTGCTGATGGCCATGGGCAAGGGCGATGCTCACGCGCGCGCCACGCTGCGCTTTTCGCTCGGCCACTCGACACGCACCGACGACATCGAGCGCGCGCTCTCCGCGCTCGCCGACGCGCTGCGTGCGACGCCCAAGCCTGAGGAGGCTCACGCATGAATCCAGACCCGCTCGATTTCCTGCTGGCCGATCTCGATCGCTTGCTCGCGGAGGATGCCAAGGGCGCGCGCGTCGCGCGGCTGCTCGCGGAGTACACCCAGAGCGGCTCGAGCGACTGGAAGCGCTTCGCGCTGTTCGAGGCCAACTACTACGCGCGCAACTTGATCCGGCGCACGGAACTCTACGAGTTGATCGTGCTGTGCTGGAGCAAGGGGCAGCGCAGCCCGATCCATGAGCACGCGGGCCAGCGCTGCTGGATGGGCGTGCTCGAGGGCACCGTGCGCGAGACGATCTACCGCGTGCGCGAGGACAGCCTGCAGCCGCCCGCGGTCGGACCCTCGCGCGAGTTCTGCGCGGGCGGCGTGGCGTACATCGTCGACGAGATGGGCTGGCACCGCATCGAGCCCGTGGGGGAAAGGCCGGCCGTGACGCTGCATCTCTACTCGCGGTCGATCCCTGAGTGTCGCGTGATCGACGAAGTCAGCGGCACCGTGCTCTCCAAGCGCATGAGCTACCACTCGGTGGGTGGCAAGGTGCTCGCCCAGGGCGTGGGCTCCCCACAGCGCGAGTGAGCACCGGGACGGATGCCCGCGAGGGGCTCGCGCTTGACCGCTCCCTCGCAGGGCCCTAGAGTCTTCGCCCCGAATCGGCGGTGTAGCTCAGTGGTTAGAGCAGCGGCTTCATAAGCCGCGTGTCGGGGGTTCAAGTCCCTCCACCGCTACCAACCCGCGGCGCGCGCCGGGAGCACCGATGTGGATGCCAGAGGGGTCCCTCCTCGTTCGCGCCCCGGGTCTTGTTCGGGCCCCGTCGTTCGTTCGAGCGCTGGCCCTCGACGGGCTGGTTTGGCCGCTCCGCGTGAGCGTGATCGCAGCGGCACTCTTTTTTTCCTTGCGCGTTCGATGGTGGCTGGAAAAGACTCGTAGATGTCCTTGCGCGCTCTGCGGCTCCTTCCGGGACGGACCGAAGGCGCAGCGTGCGCGAGGCACATGCAACGACCCAAGGTGTCCTCGATGCAAGCGCTTGAAGAAAGCTCCGCGACCGTTCCGGACGAGTCCCCCCTCGTCGACATTCCCGTGTCCCTCGTTCCTTCGGCGTCCTTCGATGTGCCCATGCAAGCGGGCGACTACGACTTCGAAGACGACTTTCAGGATGAGGACGACGAGGCCGACGACGACGACGAAGAAGATGATGAAGAAGTCGACGAGGACGAGGACGACGACGGAGAAGACGGCGATAGCGACCTGTGGGACGACGAGGACGAGGACGACGACTAGAGGCGCTTGCCCCGCGCGGGGGGCGTCCTCCGCGCGTTCCTCGCGGGTGACGCGGGGGTAGCGCGCCTGCGCGTGGGTCGGCGAATGTGATTTGCGGGGGAACTAGGCCTCGCGGCGCGGAACTTTGGGCCTAAGATCCGCGCTTCACCGAGCTGGGGGCGCCGGACCCAATGGAGGGTCCGGCTGAGATGTACCCCTCGAACCTGATCCGGATCATGCCGGCGTAGGAAAAGCTGATGAGCACGAGCACGAACGGCGCGGCACAGGCGCGCGCCCACAAGGTCTTCCGCGCGGTCCCGTTTGGCGGCACGACGCTGCGCGTCCCCGCTCGGCGCGTGCAGCTCGGGAACGGCGAGTCGTTCGACCTCTACGACACGTCCGGTCCGCAGGGGCACGACCGCCATGCCGGCCTGCCCAAGCTGCGCGCGCCGTGGATCGCCCGCCGGGCTGCCCTCGGCGCGGGCAATGTGTCGCAGATGCATTACGCGCGGCGCGGGATCGTGACCGAGGAGATGGCCTTCGTCGCCGCGCGCGAGGGTGTCGACCTCGAGTTCGTGCGCACGGAGATCGCGGCCGGGCGCGCGATCATCCCCTCCAATGTGCGCCATCCCGAGCTCGAGCCGATGATCATCGGCCGCAACTTCCTCGTGAAGATCAACGCCAACATCGGCAATAGCGCCGTGGCGAGCTCGATCGAGGAGGAAGTCGAGAAGCTCAGCTGGTCGACGCGCTGGGGAGCGGACACGGTGATGGATCTCTCGACGGGGAAGAACATCCACGAGACGCGCGAGTGGATCCTGCGCAACTCGGCCGTGCCGATCGGCACCGTGCCGATCTATCAGGCCCTCGAGAAGGTCAAGGGGCGTCCGGAGAAGCTCGACATCGACATCTTTCTCGAGACGCTCGAGGAACAGGCGCAACAGGGGGTCGACTACTTCACGATCCACGCCGGCGTGCTCTTGCGCTATGTGCCGCTCACCGCCAAGCGCGTGACCGGCATCGTCTCGCGCGGTGGCTCGATCATGGCGAAGTGGTGCCTCGCGCATCACAAGGAGAACTTCCTCTACACCGAGTTCGAGCGCATCTGCGAGCTCTTGAAGCGCTACGATGTCAGCTTCTCGCTCGGCGATGGCCTGCGGCCGGGCTCGATTGCGGACGCGAACGACGAGGCGCAGTTCGGCGAGCTGCAGACGCTGGGCGAGCTCACCGAGATCGCCTGGAAGCACGATGTGCAGGTGATGATCGAGGGCCCCGGGCACGTGCCGATGCACAAGATCCGCGAGAACATGGATCTGCAGCTCAAGCTCTGCAAGGAAGCGCCGTTCTACACGCTCGGGCCGCTCGTGACCGACATCGCGCCGGGCTACGACCACATCACCAGCGCCATCGGCGCGGCGATGATCGGCTGGTACGGCACGGCGATGCTGTGCTATGTGACGCCCAAGGAGCACCTTGGCCTGCCGGATCGCGAGGATGTGAAGCAGGGCGTGATCGCGTACAAGATCGCGGCGCATGCGGCGGACCTCGCGAAGGGGCACAAGGGCGCGCAGGAGCGCGACAACGCGCTCTCCCGTGCGCGCTTCGAGTTCCGTTGGGAGGACCAGTTCGAGCTCGGGCTCGATCCCGTGACGGCGCGCGCCTACCACGACGCGACCCTGCCGCAGGAGGGCGCGAAGACGGCGCACTTCTGCTCGATGTGCGGCCCGCACTTCTGCTCGATGAAGATCACCGATGATGTGCGGCGGCTCGCGGCCGAGCAGGGCGTCGGCGCGGACGAGGCGCTCGCGCGCGGCCTCAAGGACAAGAGCGACGAGTTCGCGCGCACGGGCGGGGCGCTGTACTCGTGAGCGAGTCCGATGTCCCGCCGGCGATCGAGCCGGACCCGGAGTGGGGCAAGGTTTCCGGCCATCCTTTCGACACGCGCTTCCTCGAGGGGCCCGGCTCGCGCACGCGCGAGCTCGGTCGCGCGATCCGCATCTTCGGCGAGTTCGTGAAGGGCTTTCGCGCGCTGCACTTCGTCGGACCCTGCGTGACCGTGTTCGGCTCGGCGCGCACGCCGAGTGGCTCGCGCTACTACGAGCTCGCGCGCGAGCTCGGTGGGCGGCTGGCGTCCTCGGGCTTCACGGTCATGACCGGCGGCGGTCCCGGGATCATGGAGGCCGCCAACCGCGGCGCGAAAGAGCATCAGGGCTACTCGCTCGGCTGCAACATCGAGTTGCCGCGCGAGCAGCAGCCCAACCCGTACCTCGACCGCTTCGTGACCTTCCGCTACTTCTTCGTGCGCAAGGTGATGCTCGCGAAGTACTCGGTCGCCTTCGTCGCCATGCCCGGCGGATTCGGCACGATGGACGAGCTGTTCGAGATCGCGACGCTGATCCAGACCGGCAAGGTGCACGACTTTCCGGTTGTGGTCATGGGTAAGGACTACTGGGGCCCGATGTTCGACTTCCTGCGCGGGCCGATGCTGAAGGAACGCATGATCGAGGCGCGCGATGTCGACCGCATTCTGCTGACGGACTCGCCCGACGAGGCCATGGCGGCGATCGAGCACTCCGCCGCGCGGCTCCTGCAGCGCACATGGCTCAAGCGCGGCCGGCGCAGCCGGCTGCTCGGCGAGCGCGGGCGCTAGGCGTCCGGTCTCACGGGCGGCGCAGGTCGAGCACGCGCGCGAGCGCGCTGATCACGAGCGCGTGGCGGATTTCGCCCGCGGCGATCCGTGCGCGCACCTCGTCGAGCGCGAGCGTGTCGACGACGATGTCCTCGCCGCTGTCGAGGTCCTGCGGGTCGGTGAGCTCGCAGTCTTCGGCGAGCCAGTGGTGGCACAGGTTGTCGTGGAACGCTGGGTTGGGCTCGACGCAGCCCAAGTAGGTCCAGCGCTCGCTCGTGTAGCCGCATTCCTCGCGCAGCTCGCGCCGCGCGGCATGCCCGTGTTCTTCGAGCGGATCGACGACGCCGCCGGGGATCTCGGTCGTGATCGAGCTGCTGCCAAAGCGGAACTGGCGCACGACGATCAGTCGCCGCTCGCGCGTCAGCGCCACCACATTGCACCACTGCGGGGTTTCGAGCACGGTGCGCAGCATGTCCTTGCCCGTGCGCGGGTTGGTGAGCGTGTCGAAGCGCGCGCGGCAGATCAGCAGGTCGGGGCCGTAGTGGCTGTACACGCGGGTCCACGGGCGAGGGGCTTGGCTCATGCCTGCGAAGTGTAGGGCCGGGATTGTGCGCGTGCTGCTTCGTTCGCGGATGCGTCGGCGCTACCGTGCTCCGATGGCCACGCTGAGCTTGAGTCCGCTCGAGCGCGCCCGTCGCTCCCAAGGTGTGGCGGCGCTGCTCCTCGTGCAGCTCTTCTTCGGCCTGTTTCCGCTGTTCGGGAAGGTCGCCTTCGGCAGCTTCCGAGCGCAGGCGGTGGGGGCGTGGCGCATCGCGGTCGGCGGCCTCGTCCTCGGCTCGCTGGCGGCGGCGCTCCACGGCCGCAAGTTCCTGCCCGACCGCGCGGACCTGCCGCGGCTCTTTCTGTGCGGCTTGCTCGGCATCGTGCTCAACATGGTGATGTTCCTCGAGGGCCTGCAGCGCTCGACGGCCGTCAATGTGGCGCTGCTCTTGCCCTTGATCCCCGTGTTCACGCTGATCGTGGCGGTGCTCGCGCGCCAAGAGCGCTTCGACCTGCCGCGCGCGATTGGCATGGCGGTCGCGTTCGCGGGTGCGGGGCTCGTGCTGTTCGAGCGCGGCGGCCGCCTCGGCAGCGACCATCTCACGGGCAACCTGCTCGTCGTGGGCAACGAGCTGTGCTACGCGATCTACTTCGTGCTCTTGCGTCCGTTGCTCGGCAAGTACCCGCCGCTCGTGTTGACCGCGTGGGTGTTCCTGCTCTCGGCTTGGGCGATCCCGCTGCTCGTGGGACCGGCGACTCCGCTCGTGCCCGAGGCCGCGCCCACGGAGGCGTGGCTCTCGATCCTCTACATCGTCATCTTCCCGACGATCTTCACCTACCTGCTCAACTCCTTCGCGCTGGCGCGCGTCTCGGCCTCGACGGCCGCCGCGTTCATCTTCCTGCAGCCGATGATCACGGTCGTCGGAGCGCTGTGGTGGCTCGACGAGGCCCTGCCCGGCCACTTCGCGCTCTCCATGCTGCTCACCTTTGGCGGCGTGCGGCTCGTCGCGCGTCGCCCCGTGGCGCGGCCTCTCGCGCCCGCGGCGACGAGGTTCTAGAGTCTCGGCCCATGCATGTCCCGCAGGTGCCCGAGCCGTCTCGCATTCGCTTCCGCTGCAAGGCGCGCACGCGCTGGTCCGACGAGGACAACCAGAATGTGCTCAACAACGCGGTCTATCTGACCCTGCTCGAAGAAGGACGCCACGCCTACTTCCAGCGTCTGGGCTTGCTGGAGCAGAACCACTTCCCGTTCGTGCTCGGGAGCTGCAACATCCGCTTCGTGAGCCCCGGCCGCGGCGGCGCCGAGGTCGAGATCGAGGTGATCACCACGCGGCTGGGCAAGTCGTCGTTCGAGCAGGCCTACCGCGTGCGCGAGACGCCCGGCGGCCGCGTGTGGTGCGAGGCCGAGGCCGTGCTCGTCGTGTACGACGCGCGCAACGGTCGCAGTGCGCCGATGACGAGCGCTTTCCGCTCGGCCGTGGCCGAGTTCGAGGGCCTCGCGTAACTCGCGCGGCGCCGGACCCGACGCGCAGGCCTACTCGCGCGGCGCCGGACCCGACGCGCAGGCCTACTCGCGCGGCGCGGGCAGCGGCTCGCCCGCGTGCACGGGCGCGATCCAGCGGTGCGCGGGGCGCGTGTTCCACTCGCGACGCCAGGCCTCGTGCTCGGCGTCCTCGGGGAAGCTCTCGCCCGCGCCGTAGGGGTAGGCGCTCATGCCGTGGAAGGGCAGTGGCCCGACATACAGCGCCTCGACGGTGTTCGGGTCGCGGTCCTTGGCCCAGCCGTCGAGGAACACGAGGTAGTCGCGGCGCCAGCCGGGCTTGAGTGCGGGGAGTTCGCGCGCGTCGAAGCGCACGGTGAGCGCGTCGCCCGAGCCCATGATCACGAAGCGGTCGTCGATTGCCCCGAGCAGCGGCAGCACATCGCCGAGCTTGGTGTAGGAGCCGGGGTGTTGGTTCCAGCGCGGCTGCCACGCGATGCGCTCCCAGTCGAAGCGCTCGGGCTGATGGGGGAGCTCCGAGCGCTCGGGGTCGCTGAAGCCGCGCAGCCACAGCCGCGCCTCGCTGGGCTCGAGGCCCGTGACTTCGAGCGGAGCGTCGTCCTTGTCGGTCGCGAGCCGGATCGAGTCCCAGTACAGGCGCAGTGAGCCGAACAGGCGCAGGCGCGGGTCGGCGCGGTCGATCAGCGCCGTGACATCGACCACCATGCTCTTGGTCTTGCCCGCGGGGAAGCCGATCGGCGGACCGGCCGTGCGCCAGCCGCCTTGGTCATCGGGCACCTGCAGCATCGGCGGGATGAACTCGAACTCGGGGTCGCGCGCGCTCGCCATGTTGACGCTCGCATCCGTCCAGTAGAACCAGCCGGTCATCACGAGCCGCAGCTTCGACGCGCTCGCGAGCGCGTCCTTGTCCCACGCGAGCTCGAGGAAATGCGGGTTGGCGAGACCGAGGAACTGGCCCGGCGCAGGTTCAAAGGGCGCCGCATAGGAAGCGTCGATCGCGGCGAGCTCGGCCGACCAGTCGCGCCCGTCGCTGCCTGTGGCGCGCGGCGCGAGCGGTGCGCGCACGGTGTGCGTGTGCGGCGCAGGGAAGGGCGGAAATGTGAACAGTTCGTTGGGGTAGATCTCGGTGCTCTTCGGATGGTCGACGGCCTCGATGCGGATGCGGTCGAGGTAGGTCACTTCGCGCAGCTCCTCTGTGAACTGCAGCTCGAGGAAGCCGTCCTTGGGGGCGAGCTGCTCGCCGGTGACGAGCACGAACTCGTCGTGGTCCGGTGGCACGAGCATGCCGGGCGCCATCGGCAGGCCGAGCGGGGTGATGCCGAGCACATCGCTCACGAACACGAACTCGGTTCCGTTCCAGCTGTAGAGGAACGGGCACGAGCCGACCAGGCCTTCACTCTGCTCCAGCAGGCTGCCCGTGCTCGCCCGGTTGCCGAGGTCGCGGCGCAGCTCATACTGGATCACGCCGTTGGGCCATGTGACGCGCACGAGGTCCGTCTCCTTGTGCGTCCCGACGCCGAGCAGCGTGGCCTCGCCGCGCCAGAACACGCGCCGGTAGGTTTCCTGCGCGCGCAGCTCGACGATCGCGCCGACGCCGCGGCGATTGTCCTTCACGCCGCGGAAGCCCAGCCGCACGGCGCCGTTGGGTCCGCGCTCGCCGCGCTGCAGCGAGAGCCCTGTGGGCGTGATCGCGAGCGCGTCCCAGGCGAGATCGCCGTCGAGGTCGTCGATCCAACTCGGCGGAGCGGCGAGCGAGAGCTCGGTCGGAGCGCTGGCCGCGGTCCCCAGCGCGAGTTGGCCTTGCAGGCGCGTGCCGTCGGCCATGGGCCAGAGCGCATCGAGGCTGCCGTCGAGGTCGAGGTCGAGCGCGAACAGCGGCTGGTTGCCGGGCAGCGTGCCCGTGGGCGCGGTGGCCTTGCCGTCGGCCTTCCAGCCGCCGCCGAGCTGGGCGCGCAGGATCGTCCCATCGCCCGACCACACATCCGGGCGCGAGTCGCCATCGAGATCCGCGACCAGCGGGCGACGGGAGCGCGCGACGAAGCCCGCGAGCTCGCCCGAGGCATCGGCGAAGACGCCGCCGCGCAAGTTGGAGGCGAGGAAGTGCGCGCCCTCGCGCCCGAGGAGCAGGTCGACATCCTGATCCGTGTCGAAGTCCTCGGCGAGGCACCATGCGAACGGCGGACCGACGGGCAGCTTGGCCTCGGAGGTGACATCCCTCAGCGTGCCGTCCGCACTCTCCGAGGCGAGGCCATCGTTGCGCAAGAGTTGCGCGCCGGCGCTTCCGACGAGCAGCACATCGAGGTCGCCCTCGTGGTCGTAATCGACCGTGAGACCGTCGGAGATCGCGCCGGCGGGCTTGGGCAGCGACTTCGCGCTCAACGCCCAGCTCACCGACTTGTCCGCGACACTGCGCGCACTGCGCACGAGCTTGAGCTCGCCTTGCGAGACGTACACGATGTCGAGAGCGTTGTCGCCCTTCGCGCCGTCGAGGTCGAAGGCGAGCGCGAGCTCGACCGGTGCCGGGGTCACCTGTAGCGCGCGCCAGCCGCCGGGCTCCTGCAGCCCGAACACGAGGCCGCGCTCGCCCCAACCGACGAGATCGAGGTCGCCGTCGTTGTCGAGATCGCAGGCGTTCACGCCGCGCGCGCCTGCGAACTCCGGCAGGATCGGCGTGGCCGCGGCGAAGCTCGGCAGCGCGCCTGTGCCGCTGAACTGCGATCCGCGCGGCGCGGGGAACGCGATGCGGCCGAAGTTGCCCATGTCGAAGTCGTCCGTGCGCGGGCTCGGCACGCCGCGGTTGCCGAGCGACTGGTGCTCGTCGAGCAGCTTCTCGCCCTCGGCCTCGCGCTCCGTCATCGTGCAGTGCAAGCCCAGCTTGTAGATCGCGGGCAAGTACCACGAGCCTGCGTTCTCCATGCCGCGCGAGACGACCTCGCGCAGCAGGCGTTCGTACTCGGCGGGATCCGCGCCCTGCACGGAGTCGATCAGCTTGAAGCGCGTCGGGAGATCCTCGGGCGCGAGCTCGAGCACGCGCCGGAAGTCCTGCGCGGCTCCCTCGAAGTCGGCGTTGAACTGTGCGATGCGACCGCGGTTGTAGAAGTAGCGCGGGTCGTCCTGCGACGCCTTCGCCGCGCGTTCGAGCAGCTTGCCTGCGCCGTCGGCGTCGCCCAGGCGCAGGTGCACGCAGGCCGCGTCGATCAGGTCGCTGGGCAAGGCGTCCGAACGCTCGAGCAGTGGCTTGAGCGCCTCGAGGGCCTGCGCGCGGTTGTCCTTGGCGAAGCTGGCGGCCGCGAGCTCGCGCGCGATCTGGTCCTGCTGCGGGTTCGCACTCGGGCCGCAGGCGGCAAGCAGGGTGGCGACGGCGAGGACGAGGATGCGGGGGCGAAGCGGCGTGTGCATGGAGGTGGGGCGTGCCATCGTGGGCTCGGCGGATTAGAACAGTCCGCGCATGCAGCCTCAAACGCCGCGCGTCGTGCTGCTCGGGGCGAGCAACCTCGCGCTGGGGCTCGAGCTCGCCGTCGACGCCGCGCGCGCGCACCTCGGCGGTCCGGTCGAAGTGCTCGCGGCGCTCGGGCGCGGGCGCTCCTTCGGCGCACGCAGCCGGTTCCTCGTGCGCGAGCTGCCGGGCATCGACGCCTGCGGCTTGTGGCGGGAGCTCGAGCTTCGAGAGGCTGCACCGAGCTGGTTCGTGGCGCTCGATCTCGGCAACGACTTGGCCTTCGGCTCGAGCGCCGCGGAGGTCGCCGCGTGGGTCGAGGTGTCGATCGAACGACTCGTCGCACGGGGCGCTCGCGGCACGCTGTCCGGCTTGCCTCTGGCGAAGCTCGAGCACATCTCGCCGCGGCAGTTCGAGGTGCTGAAGCGTGTCCTGTTCCCATTTCACGCGATCGAGCGCGAACGCCTGCTGCAGGAGTCGCGCGAGCTCGAAGCGCGGACGCGCGAGCTCGCGCGCAGGTTCGGCCTCGCGCATGTCGAGCTCGAGGAGCGCTGGTACGGTCTGGACCCGATTCACTTCGCGCGCGCTGCGCGGCACGAAGTCTGGCGGCGCTTCGTCGCCGCGTGGGGGGAGCCCCGCGGAATCGCCGTGGCGGATGCAACGCGCTCGGGACGCCTGTGGTACGAGTCGGCCAAGGTGCTCGGACTTGCCACGGGAAGGCCGCAGCCTTGCGCCCGGCTGACGGACGGAACAACCTTCTCGCTGTACTGAAATCCGCGTTGACGGCTCTTCCTTTGGAAAGTTGGCCGGGCTTGCGAAATACTCTCGCCCATGGACCAAGCATCCGACGCCCACGACGCCCACGCGCCCGCCCCGCAAGCTGAGTCCGGGCGGCGCGCGAAGGAGCGTCACGCGATCGTCGTGGGGGCGAGCTCTGGCATGGGCGCGGCGCTCGTCGAGCAACTCGCGAGCGAGGGTGTGCGCGTCGTCGCGATCGCGCGCCGCAAGGACGCGCTCGAGGAGCTCGCGCGGCGCTGCGGCGGCAATGTGATTCCGCTCGCGCACGACGTGCACGACTTCGACGCGGTGCCCGCGCTGTTCGAGCGCTGTGCGCGCGAGCTCGGCGGACTCGACCTCTTCGTGTATGCCACGGGCATCATGACCGAGGTAGGCGCGCAGGAGTTCGACACGCGCAAGGACCTCGACATGCTCGCCGTGAATGTCGGCGGCGCCGTGGCGTGGACCAACGAGGCGGCCAAGCTGTTTCGCACCCAGCGCTCCGGCACGATCGTCGGCATCAGCTCGATCGCGGGCGAGCGCGGCCGCAAGGGCAATCCGGTGTACGGCACCACGAAGGCCGCGCTGAACCACTACCTCGAGGCGCTGCGCAATCGCCTCGCCGACTACGATGTGCATGTCTGCACGATCAAGCCCGGCTTCGTCGAGACGGCGATGCTCGCACAAGCGCGCGCGCAGGGCCGCACCATCCAAGGCGCGATCTCCGCGCAGGCTGCGGCGCGCTCGATCCTCAGGGCGGCGCGCTCGCGGCGCAACGAAGTCTTCGTCCCGTTCAAGTGGACGCTCGTCGCCGCGGTGATTCGCAACATCCCGTCGTTGCTCTTCAAGGGCATGAACATCTAGGGGCGCGCGATGGAGATCCTCTCGCTGCGCGGGCCGCGCGCCCTGGAGAGTTCCTTCGAGTACATCGAGGGCTGGGGCATGGCCGTCGGTCGCCACGCGCGCGTGCTGCGGCCGCGCTCGGTGGAGGAGATCGTGCAGTGCTTCGCGCTCGCGCGCGCCGCGGGCTCGACGCTCACGCTGCGCGGCGGGGGCAACAGCTACGGAGACGCGAGCTGTCCGGCGCGCGACATGGTGCTCGACATCTCGCGCATGGACCGCGTGCTCGGCTTCGATGCGCTCACGGGCATCGCCACGCTCGAGCCGGGCGTCACGATCGAGAAGCTGTGGAAGACGATCCTGCCGCTGGGCTTCTGGCCGCGCGTGGTGAGCGGGACGATGTTCCCGACGGTCGCGGGCGCGCTCGCCGCCAACATCCACGGCAAGAACAACTTCGCGGTCGGCACGATCGGCGATGCGTGTCTCGAGTTCGACCTCGTGCTGCCATCCGGCGAGCTGCGCACCTGCAACCGCGAGCAGAACGCGGACCTGTTCCATGCGGCGATTGGCGGATTCGGGATGCTCGGCTGCTTCAGCCGCATCGTGCTGAAGACCAAGCGCGTCCACTCGGGCAATGCGCGCGTGCGCGGAGTGAGCGCGCGTGACTTGCGCGAGATGATGGCGTACTTCGAAGCGCACAAGGCGACGAGCGACTACCTCGTCGGCTGGGTCGACTGCTTTCCGGGTGGAGACGCCTCCGGGCGCGGGCTGATCCACGACGCTTCGAACCTGCACGAGGGCGAGGATCCCGCGCCGGAGCGCTCGCTCACCGTCGCGCACCAAGAACTGCCCGCCAACATCCTCGGCCTGTTTCCCAAGTCGCAGGTGTGGCGGATCCTCAAGCACTTCAACCACGACCTCGGGATGCGCTCGATCAACGCCGCGAAGTACATCGCGGGTCGCCTCGAAGGGATGGGGGAGCCCTACCTGCAGTCGCATGCGGGCTTCTCGTTCCTGCTCGACTATGTTCCGAACTGGAAGTGGGCCTATGGGCGAGCGCGCGCCGAGCGCGGCCTGATCCAGTATCAGCCGTTCGTTCCGCACGCGGTCGCCCACGATGTGCACAGCGAGATCCTCGCGCGCTGCCGGCGGGCGGAGCAGGTGCCGTATCTGGGCGTGTTCAAGCGTCACCGCCCCGATCCGTTCTGGCTCACTCACGCGGTCGACGGGTGGAGCCTCGCGCTCGACTTCAAGGTCGACCCCGCGCGTCGCGCCGCGCTTTGGCGGCTGTGCGACGAGCTCACCGAGCTCGTGATCTCCGCCGGCGGTCGTTTCTATTTCGCCAAGGACCTCGTGGTCGCGGCGGAGGACACGGCGCGCTTCCTGCCGCAGGACCGGCTCGAAGCGTTCGCGCGGCTCAAGCGCGCGTGCGATCCCGAGACTCTGATCGAAGGTCAGCTGTATCGGCGCGCGTTCCGCGACTGGATCGCGGCCTAGGGCGCCACGAGCGCCGCTAGTCGTCGAAGTGCGCGTAGCGCCGACGGGCAATGACTTGCTCGATGCGGTCCTCCTCGGCGATCCATGCGGACAGCTTGCCGCCCCACACGCAGCCGGTGTCGAGGCCGCGCAGCTTGGGGCGCAGCACGAGCTGCATGCGCGACCAGTGGCCGTAGACCACGGTGCGGCGATCGCCGACGCGCGAGTCGAACCAGTGCTCGAACCACGGCCGGTAGGGACTGCCCGGCGGCGGCGGATCCTGCTTGGAGAGCCTGCCCTCGCGCGTCGTGGCGCGCGCGCGCGTCGCGAAGTCGATCGCGGGGTGGGGCAGGAGCGGATCGAGGCCCGCGAGCTCGCGCTCCGGATCGGCCCACGCCGGATGCAAGGCCGCGTGCACGAGCCACACGTCGTCCCACTGGCGCACGAACGGTCGCTCGCGCACCCACGCGAGCAGCTCGTCGCGATCCGTGGCACCGAGGACATCCTGCGTGGTGTCGCCCGCGCGCAGCTCGCGCAGACCTGCGGCCACGCGCAGGAGGGAGATGTCGTGGTTCCCGAGCACGCCGCCCGCGCGCAGTTGCCGGAGGAGGCGCAGCGTGCCGAGCGAGTCCGGCCCGCGGTTGACGAGGTCGCCGACAGGGTGCAGCTCGTCGGCGGAAGGGTCGAAATGCAGGCGTTCGAGGAGTGCTTCGAGCTCCTCGCGACAGCCTTGGATGTCTCCGACGAAGATGCGGCGCACGCAGACAGGGTAGAGGACCGGGCCGTGGATGGAAGTCCGGGGCGCGCGAGTCCACAATGCGGGCATGAGCGCCCCCGAGACCTCCGTCGCCCCGACTGTGCGCGTCAACGGGCTCGTGTTCGTGATCGCGCTCGTGGCGCTCGGGCTGGGAGCCGGCGTGCTGCTGTACCGCTGGCGCGCGGGCCAAGTCGCGAGCACGATCGAGCGCGACCTCGCGACGCTGCCGCAGGATCCCGAGGCGCGCCTGCAGCGCTGGCTCGACGACTACGGCACCGTGATCGTGCGGCAGGCGCTCGTCCAGCTGCGCTACGAGGCCGAGAAGCCGTGGATCCTGAGCCACACGAGCGGGGCGGAGCGCAACGACGCCGCGCAGGAAGTGTGGGGGATCGATCTGCGGGACTGGAAGGATGCGCAGGTGCGCCGAGAGCGGCTCGCGATCGTGGTCGAGCTGCCGGTGGCGCGCGTGCTCGGGCACGGACCGATCGGCGGGGACAAGGTGCGCAATGTGCCGCACTTCAGTGCCGACGCGCCGCCGTTCGACGCCGATGCGCGCGTGCGCGGCATTGTCGAGTGGGCGCTCGCCAAGGTGGGGCGCTCGCTCGGGCGCGATGTGCCGGGCGCGACGCTCGTGGTGCGCACGCAGGGAGCGAGCGGTGGCTAGCGGCGAGCGCACGAGCGCCCCGAAGGCCGTTGCCGCCCTCGCGGCCGTGCTGCTCGGGCTGTGCGTGCTCGCCAACTCCGGGCTCGGGCTGTTCGAGCTCGTGCCCGACGGAGCGCCGCTCTTCGGCAACCTCGACGAGGCCCTCGCCACGCTCGGACTCGTCTGGGGGCTCGCGGTCCTGTTCCGGGCTCCGCGGCGCTGAGAGCGCGATTCCCAGTCCGCGCTGCCCGGGATCTGGCCCCACGGAGCTTGGTTCCAGCCGCGCGTCCGCTAGGCTCGAAGAAGGAGCTTCCCGCTCCCTTGGGGACTCGCATGGCAAGACGAACTACAACGGCCAGCGTGGGCTCGCGCCTCGTCGGCGCGCTTGCGTGGGCCTCCGTGCTCGCGCTGGCGGACTCGCTGGCGGTGCGCCGCGTGCACCATCACCGCGAGCCGAGTCTGTGGCTCTTCGCCGAGACGCTGGCGCTGTGGCTCGCCTTCGCGCTCGCGACCCTGCCGTGGACGCTGCTCGTCGATCGCGCGCTGCGCGGGATGCTGGCTCTGCGCAAGTTCGACCATCCGCTGCACGCGAGCGCGCGCCACATGCTCTGGACCGCGCTGCCGGTGGCGCTGCACGCGCACCTCGACAGCTACACGGCTCTGGGCGGGAACCTCGCTGGCCTGAAGAGCCCGACGCCGTGGCTGCTCGCGCTCGCTCTCGCGGTCGGCTGCGTCATCGCCGTGGCGTTGCTGCTCGCCGTGCTCGAGCGCTTGCCCGTACGCTGGCTCGTGCTCGGCTGCACGCTGATTCCCTGGCCGATTGCGTGGCTCGTCACTTTCCACTCGGGTGGGCCGTCACCGATGGGGCTAGCGCGTCCCGACGCGCCCAATGTGCTGCTGCTCGTGTGGGACACGACGCGCGCGGACTCGCTCTCGCCCTACGGATACGATCGCGACACTACGCCCCAGCTGGCGCGTTTCTCGGAGCAGGCGCTGTGCTTCACGAACTCGCGCTCGGTTTCGACCTATACGCTCACATCGCATCTCTCGATGCTCACCGGCGTGTATCCGTCGCACCACGGGGCGCGGCTCACGCGTCAGTTCTTCCGGCCTTGGGCCACGCCCACGGTAGTGAGTAGGTTTCGCCAGGCCGGCTACCGCACGGCAGCCTTCGTCGGTACCGATGTGTTGCGCGCGCAGAGCGGCATCAACTACGCCTTCGAGACCTACGACGATCTCGTCGATCCGTGGGCGACGTACACGCATGCTTGGGCGCTCGTGCACGATGTGCAGTCGCTGATCGCGAAGCGGGTGCCAGGCTTCGCCGCGAACGGGGATCCGCACTGGATTCAGGACTTCCAGTCGCCGGGGAGCGAGGTGCTCGCGCGCGCTCTGAAATGGATCGAGGGCGACGACCCGCGACCTTGGTTCTGCTTCGTCAACCTGTACGACGCGCACTGGCCGTACCTGCCCGAGCCCGAGGCGCGCGAGCGCTTCGTGCGACCGTACGACGGGCCGGCCGACGGCTACGCGCTGCGCAGCAACCGCGTGCGCGCGGAGGGCCTGAAGCTCGGAGCGGAGGACGCGCGCCATGTGCGCGACCTCTACGACGCGGAGCTGTGGTCGCTCGACCGCGAGGTCGATCGCTTCGTCGGGCGGCTCGACCTCGGGCGCACCGGAGTGGTGCTGACCTCGGACCACGGCGAGGCCTTCGGCGAGAACGGGCAGTTCGAGCACAGGGATGTGCTCGAGTGCCACACGCGCGTGCCGCTGCTCGTGCGGCCGGCCGGGTCGAAGGAGGGGCGCGAGGTGCGCGAACCGGCGCACGGGATCGACGTGGCCCCGACCCTGCTGGCCCTCGCCGGGCTGGAGAGCTCGTTCGAGACCTATGGCGTGAACCTGCTCGGACCGCTTGCTCCCGAGCGCCTGCTGCTCGTCGAAAACCGGGACAACATCAACCCGAGCCTCGTCAAGCTCGCCCTGTACGAGGGCGACTGGAAGCTGGTGCAGTTCCAAGGCGCCGATCGCAGGCTGCAGTGGAAGCTGTTCAATGTGGCGGCGGACCCGCTCGAGGTCCGCGACCTGGGTGCGGAGCGAGCGGACATGGTCGGGCGCCTGCGGAGCGAGCTGGAGCGCCTGCGGGCGCGCTGGGGGGCGGATGACGAGCGGGACGGCCGGGTGCAGCGGGTGGACAACGCGGACGCCTTGAAAGCGCTGGGCTACGGGGGCGACTGAGGCCCACGAGTGTTGCCCATGAGGCGCAAGCCCGCAGCCGCGGGGCTTGCCGCCGTTCCTCGCTCGCGCCATACTCTTCCCCCTTCGAACCTCGCCCCAGCTCGGGGGCATCCCTTTCCCCTCCGCCACGCCTCCAAAGCCATGGCCAACTCCCGCTTCAAGAACGGCGGCCCCACGCGCGGCCGCAAGCGCGTCAAGCGCATGGGCATGAACTCTGGCAAGATCCTCAAACTGGGTCGCCAGAAGAAGCCGCGCCGCGGCCGCGACTACACGCGCCTGTAGGCGAGGCGGACCTGCGGGCTCCGCTCGCGAGCGCCGCGGTCGCCCCCACGCAGTCCGACGGGCGTTCCCGAGCTCGGGGAGCGCCCGCGTTCGTGTCCGGGCCGTGCGTGGGGGTCCTCGTTCCTGACCGAGTGCTGCCGCGCCAAGGGCTCTACCTCCATGCGTCATCTCGACTGCCTGCCCGCGCTCGTGCTGCTGGCTGCGTGCTCGCCCGAGCCCGCGGCGGTACAGCTCGCGGATCCGCCCGCGGCGCCGAACGCGCGCGCGGTGGCGCTCGGCATCGGTGCCGACCGCGTGCCGCGACTCTCGTGGATCGAGGGACAAGGGCCGCATGCGCTGCGCGCGAGCGCTTGGGGTCCCGCGGGGTGGGAGGCTGCGCGCACGCTGGGATCCGGTGCCGACTGGTTCGTCAACTGGGCCGACGTTCCGGCGCTCGCTGCGCTGGAGGACGGCACGCTCGCGGCGAGTTGGCTGGAGCGCAGCGGGCCGGCCACCTACGACTATCGCGTGCGCATGTCCGTCGCCGGCGCCGAGACATTCGTCTTGCACGACGACCCCGGAACGGGCGAGCACGGCTTCGTTTCGCTGGCCGCGCTCGATGCCGAGCGCTGGCTTGCCGTGTGGCTCGACGGGCGCGGGAGTGGGGGCCACCACGACGGCTCCGGCGCGATGCAGCTGCGCGCGCGCGCGGTCTCGAAGCGCGGGGAGCTTGGACCTGAGATCCTGCTCGACTCGCGCGTGTGCGACTGCTGCGCGACGGCGGCCGAGCGCACCGCGAGCGGCGATGTGCTCGTCGTCTACCGCGACCGCGATCCGGACGAGGTGCGCGACCTCGCCGCGGTGCTCGTGCGCTCCGACGGCAGCGCGAGCGCTCCCGTGCGCGTGTGCGACGACGGCTGGAAGATCGCGGGCTGTCCGGTCAACGGACCGGTGCTTGCGGCGAGCGGCGCGGAGCTCGCCGTGGCATGGTTCACCCTCGGCGCCGAGAGTCGAGCGCGCGTGCAGGTCGCCTTTTCGCGCGACGGAGGGCGCACATTCGGCGCGCCGACGCAGGTCTCGCGGGCCGAGACCGATGGCTTTGTCGACTGCGCCTACGACGCGACCGGTCGGCTGTGGGTGAGTTGGCTCGAGCGGCCGACGCGCGAGCGCGGCGAGTGGCGGCTTGCGCCGGTCGAAAATGGTGTGGTGGGCGAGGCTCGAACGCTGGCCGCGACCGTGCCTGGGCGCGCGGCTGGCATCGCGCGCCTCGTGGCCGCGGGCGAGGGGCTCCTGTTCGCGTGGCTCGATTCGAGCGACGGGGCGCGGCTGCGCTCGCAGTGGATCTCCACGGCGCAGTGAGCGTGTTGCGCTCTCAGGCCGGGCTCGTCCAGTCACGCTGCCAAGCGCCAAAGTGCGTCGCGCCCTCGGCGGTGCAGGCGACGATGTCCTCGATGCGCACGCCGAACTCCCCGTAGACGTACACGCCGGGTTCATTCGAGAGCGTCATGCCCGGCTGAAGCTGCACGCGGCTGCCGCCGTCGAAATAGGGATCCTCGTGGACCTCCATGCCGATGCCGTGGCCGAGCCGGTGCGTGAACTTCGCGTAGCCGGGGCCGAAGCCCGCTTGCTCGAGCGCGGCGCGCGCGACGCGATCGATCTCGCGGCACTCGACGCCGGGACGGATGGCATCGAACGCGCGCCGCTGCGCGTCCAGCACGGCCTGCCACGCAACTTGCTGCGCCTGCGAAGGCGTGCCCTCCACGCACCAAGTGCGCGTGGTGTCGCTCGCATAGCCGTGCAGGCTCGCGCCCGTGTCGACGAGCAGGAAGTCGCCGCGGCCGAGCACGATGGCTTCGTTGTCGCCATGGGGATAGGCCGCGGCGGGACCGACGAGCGCGAGGCACCAGGGCGAGCGCATGCCGAGCGCGGCGTGCGCGCGCGCCATCAGGCGCGACACATCGCCGCCGTTCATTCCGAGGCGCACTCGGCGCGCGACGGCAGCGATCGCGAGCTGCGTGCCTTCGCTGGCGACGCGCAGGAGCTGCAATTCGTGCGCATCCTTGAGGCCGCGCAGCGCGACGAGCGGCTCGCGGCCGAGGACCACGCGCTCCACGCCGAGCTCCGCGCGCAGTCCGTCGAGCACGAACGCGCGCGCCTGCGGATCGACGGCGACGCGCTCGGCACGGCGCGCGCGCAGCGCGGCCGCGAGCGGCGCGAAGGCGTACTCGTGCTCGTCCCAGATGATGATCTCGCCGCCCGGATCGCCGTCCTTCGCGACGCTGAGCTTGGCCTTCTCGGCTTCGAAAGCGGGGCAGATCCACAAGTGGCTGCCGTCGGCGAGCACGAGCAGCGCGAACATGCGCTCGGAGCGACCCCACGACACGCCCGCGAGGTAGCTCATCGTCGGCCCGCCCTCGCACAGGTAGGCATCGAGCGAACGCTCCGCGAGGATGCGCGCGAGCCGCGCGCGCCGCGCTGCACGCTCCGCGGGAGCGATCGGCGCCACGGCGGGCCGCAGGTCCGGCAGCTCGGGGAAGTCGTCGGGCGCCGCGGCCACGGGCGGAGGCGCGGCCGCGAGGTTGCTGCGGCAAGCGCTCGCGAGCGCGCCGGCGCTGGCGAGGGCCGAGAGAGCGAGGAACTTGCGGCGCGAATCCGGGCTGGAGGTCATGGCGGGAGGCTACTGCGGCGCTAGGCAGTTCACGAGGAAGCGCTCGATGCGGCGGTACTCGTCGAGCCAGTGCATGCCGTCCTCGAAGCTGTGGTCTTGGCTCGGATAGAGCATGGCGTCGAAGTCGAGCCCGAGGTCGATCAGCTTCTCCACGAGCCGGATCGAGTCCTGCGCGAAGACATTGGAGTCGACCATGCCATGCAGGATCAGCAGCGGGTCGCGCAGCTTGTGCGCGTGGTCGATGGGCGAACTCGCGGCGTAGGCCTCGGGGTGCGTCGAGGGACGCCCGAGCCGCGGCTGCGTGTAGCCGGGGTGGTAGGTGCGCCAGTCGGTCACCGAGCGCAGGGCCGCGCCGCCGACCCAGCGCTCCGGCTCTTGGAACAGCGCCATCAGCGTCAGGAAGCCGCCGTAGGAGCCGCCGTAGCACGCGACACGCGCCGGATCGACCGCGCCGCGCCGCGCGAGCTCGTCGATCACCGCGCCGATGTCCGCGAGCTCGAGCTTGCCGAGCTGGAACTGCACGTCGCCGCGGAACTTCGCCCCGTAGCCGGCGCTGCCGCGATAGTCGACATCCGCGACCACATAGCCCTGCTCGGCGAGGCGCGAGTGGAACATCAGGTTGACCGCGTACTCGGTCATCGAGTCCGTCACATTCTGGAGGTAGCCCGCGCCGTGGATGAACACTACGCAGGGCCGCGGCTCGCGCGGGCGCTCGAGCGAGGCGCCGCGCGGCGAGTAGACATGGGCGCGGACGAGCACGCCGTCTGTGGAACTCACCTGCAGCTTCTCGGGGAGGATCCAGTCGCGCTCGCTGTAGGCGGCCGGAGCCGTGCGGGTGAGGCGCGTCGCGGGCTGCGCGCCATCGAGGCGCACACACCACAGCTCCGCAGGAACGCCGAGCTCTTCGTGCTCGAACAAGAGCATGCTTCCATCGCCGCTCGGGCGCAGGGTCGCGTTCATGCCGTCGGGCACCGGAAGCCAGCGCACGCCGTTTGCTTCGACCACGCCGAGCGCGCGCCGCGCAGGGTCCGTGCGACTGGCGCACACGATGAGCTTCCCATCGCCTGCCACTGTCCAGCTGCTCACTTCGCCTTCGACTGCGGTGAGCTGTCGCAGCGCGCCGGTGTCCGGGTCGAGCTCGAACAGCTGGTTGCGGCCCGGCGTCGTGGAAAACGGCGCGCCCTCGGACGCGAGCAGGATGCGCGCGCCGTCCGCGCTCCAGCGCGCGAACGCGCCCGGGCCGCCGACCCAGTGCTCGTCGCGCTCGACCAGCGCGAGCCGCAGTCCGCTCTCGCTCCAGACCCACGTCTCGACCGAGCGGTAGTCGCTCGCGGTGCGACGGAAGGCGAAGCGCGGCGGCCCCGCGGGCGCCCAGCCGATCGCGCTCGTGGGTGTCTTGCGCTCGCCCGGCAGTTCGAGCTCGCGGCGGCGACCGTCGGCGGTCGACCACACGAACGCGCGCCGCTCCTGCCACTCGTCGTCGGCGAGCTCGCTGCGCGCGCTGCGCGTCGTGACGCGTTCGGTCAGATAGTCGGGGATCAGCGTCGGCTTGTTGCGCTTCTCGCCCTCGAGCTCGAAGCCGAACACGAACGCGCCACAGGGCGAGAGATCGAGGCCCTCGATGCGCTTGGAGCTCTCGAGGCCTTCGAGCGCGACGCCGCGGCCGGTCGCGAAGTCGTGGAAGTGTTCTCCGGCGCGCGCGGGATCGGTGACCAGCTTGCCTTCGCGTGAGAGCGCGCGCGCGCGGCCCTCGGAGAACTCGACGCGCGACACGGGCGCCGCCAGCGCCTCGGTGATGCAGGGAGCCGCGTCGAGCGACACGGGCGACGGCAGGTCGAGCGGGAAGTGACGGATCTCGCCGTCCGCTCGCACCTCGAGCTTGGCGCCAAGTTCGGTGAAGGCGAGCGAGGTGATGGAGCCCAGCCGCGGCCGCGGCTCGCTGTGCTCGTCGAGGGCGCCTTCGGGCGGATCGCGGTAGAGCACGCTGGCGACGGGCTCGCCCGCGGCATTCCAGTCGACGAGCACGATCGAGCTGCGCCACAAAAGTGCGAGGCGCTGTCCGCTCGGGCTCCAAGCGGGGGCCCGCAGGCGCGACTCACCCGGCTCCTGCGCGTCGAGCGCGCGCTCGAGCAGGCGCGGCAGGGAGGTCGACTCGTCGAGCGCGCGCGGCGGCGCCGAGGTGGCGAGCCAGTGGGGGCCGAGGTCGGTTCCGAGGCTGCGCTGGCCGTTCCCGTCGCTCTCGGTCGGACGCCAGTCGACCAGTGCGAGCTCCCCGTCGGCGGAGAGCGAGCGCAGCCGCGGCGGCACTCCTTGGAGGCCGGGGATCAGGAAGATCTCCTCGAGGCTCGGCGAGACGCCGGCCAGCGGCCGCTGACGCAGTTCGGCCGGTGCGGGACGCGGCGCGCTGGCGCAGGCGGCGAGGGAGAGGCACAGGGTGGCCGCGGTAGGCGGCCGAAGCGCGGCGGGCAGGCGGCGGGGCATGGTGCAGAAGCTAGCGCAGGGCGCCCGGCCGCGAGTCCGCGCTCAGGCGACTTTCCTTTCAGAGGGCGCTCGCGGGCCGCCGAAGGTGCGTTTTGTGCCGGACCACCGCTCACCCTTGCTGGAACCGCTCGACGAAGCCTGCGCTCCGCCGCGCCATGGGCCGAGCGAGCTCGACTCGGGTCCGGCCGGGACGCCGCCGTCAGGCCAGCGCCGCCGCGGCCCGGGCTGGTGGATGTGGACGCTGCAAGGGACGCTGCTCGCGCTCGTCGGCTACCTGTGTGTCTTCAATCTGTCCATCGTGCGCGGCAGCTCGATGGCCCCTCGCATCCACGACGGCGATCGCATCCTGATCGACCACTTGAGCTACATGTTCGGCGAGGTGCGCCGCGGCGACATCGTCGTGCTCAAGTACCCGCTCGATCCGTCGGTCGACTACATCAAGCGCATCGTGGGCCTGCCCGGCGACGATGTCGTGCTCGAGGACGGCGAGGTGTGGGTCAATGGCGAGCGCATGGACGAACCGTATGTCGTGCAGTCCGATCCGTTCGCGCGCGTGCGGGTGCATGTGAAGCCGGCGCACTTCTTCGTGCTCGGCGACAATCGTCCGCGTTCCTGCGATTCGCGAGACTTCGGGCTCGTGCCGCAGGACTACATCCGCGGCCGGGTCGAGGTCCGTGTGTGGCCGCTGCAGCGGCTCGGCGCGATCGACGAAGGCTAGGACTCGCGGGGCCCGCGCGTCGTGCGGGGCTGGTAGAGTCCGGGCATGTCGAACTCGCTGCAGCGCGTGGCGCTCGTCACCGGCAGTGCGCGCGGGCTCGGTCTCGCGGCCGCGCGGCGGCTGGCGTCCGAGGGCGTCCGCGTGCATGTCACATTCCGCACGAAGACGGTGGAGAGCGCGGCGCTCGAGCGCGAGTTTCCCGGTCGCGTGCATGCGGCCGATCTCGAGCGGCCCGAGGACTGGCGGCGCGTCGCGGAGGCGGTGCTCGCGAGCGAAGGGCGGCTCGACCACCTCGTGCACGCGGTGGGCGAATATGTGCGCGCGCCGCTCCACGGCACCAGCGCGGCGGACCTCCGGCGGCTCTTCTCGAACAATGTCGAGAGCGCGTTCCTCGGCATCGAGGCGCTGCGCACGGCGCTGCGCGCGTCGCGCGGCAGCGTGGTGCTGTTCGCCTGCGCCGGGGTCGAGACGACGCGCGCCCGGCGCCAAGCCGCGGCCTACATGGCGGCGAAGTCGGCGTTGCTGGTGCTCGCGCGCTCGTGGGCGCTGGAGGAGGCTCCGCACGGCGTGCGCGTGAATGTCGTCGCGCCCGGGGTCGTTCCGCACGAGCACGCGTCCGCGGACACGCTCGACCCTGCGCTGTGGCAGCACGTGCCGATGGGGCGTCCCGGCGAGCCGCGCGAAGTCGCGGATGCGGTCGCGTTCCTCTGCTCTCCGGCGTCGGGCTACATGACGGGCACGGTGCTCGAGGTCGCAGGCGGCTGGCTGCTCTAGGGGTCGGAACCCGCGGCGGAGAAAGTTGCGCGGGGCGCGATCGGTTCGCGGCGCGGTTTGGCTTGCTCCGTCACTCGCGAGCTGCAGGGACTGCGGCAAGTCGCTGGACCGCGAGAGGAGAAACGCCTGACGGAGAAGTCCGATGACCCTCGCCCTGCAACTGCGTTCCTTGCTCGCTCCGCTGTTCCTCGCCTCGCTTCCGACCTTCGCCACGGCCGCGCCGCGCGATGTGGTCGCGCCGGTCGCGGGCATGTGGATGGCGAACAGCGCGACATCGGTCGCCCTGCGCGGGGAGGTGCAGGATGCCGCGGGCGCGGCGACGCACGCGCTGAGCGCGGCCCTGCGCGGCTCGGCGGAGGGCGGCTTGATCGCCGGCTCGCTCACGCAAGTGCACGCGTCGCCGCAGGTTCTGCCGGCCCTCGAGTACCAGCTCGAAGGAGCCTACTCGCGCGGCATCGACGGGCGCCTGTACTTCAGCGCCGGCGTGCGGCTCGACCTCGGCTTCCTCGGCCTGCCGGCGACGGTCAAGGTGGGTGAGCTCTCGGGCGTGCTGCAGCCGCTCGCAATCGAGCCCGCGACCCGCGCGTCGAGCTCCGCCGCGCTCTCTGTCGGGCCGCTGCCCGCGCTCGAGGTCGAGCCGCCAGGAGCCTTCGGGATCTGCCCGGGAGGCCTCGACGCGGGCAAGTTCGTGGCTCCGGTCCGCAAACCGGCGGGAGTGAGCTCCACCTTGGCGAAGCGGCCCGTGGCGCGCTCCGGACTGCTGCTCGCCACCCAGCGCTTCCTCGAGTAGCGCGCGGAGCCTCGCATGCTGCATCCGCCGCGGCGCTCTCCCTGTGGGGACGCCGCGGCGGCGCTACTCTCTTCCACGCCGTGCACCCTGCCTTCGCATCGCTCCAGCGGCTCTTCGGCGCGCGTCCCGCGCTTGCGGATCCGGATGAAAGTTTGCGTCAGGCCGCGGTGGCGGTCGTGTGTGTGCCGGCGGACGCGAGCCTCGAAGTGCTTCTGATTCGCCGCGCGGAGCGGGCGGGCGATCCGTGGTCGGGGCAGATGGGGCTGCCGGGCGGACATCGCGAGGACCTCGACCGCGACCTGCTCCACACGGCGATCCGCGAGACCCGCGAGGAGCTGGGCTTCGACTTGGGCGCGGCGCGGCCGCTCGGCGCGCTCGACGAGCTGCGGCCCGTGATCCGGCCCATGGCGGTGCGGGCCTATGTGTTCGCGCTCGACGCGCGACCGGAGCTCGCTCCGGGGCCCGAGGTCCACAGCGCCCGCTGGGCGCGACTCGACCTGCTCGTGCACGCCAATTCCACGACCGAGGTCTTGCACCAAGGCGAGCTGCGCACGATGCCCTGCTATCGCCTTGGGAACGACATCGTGTGGGGCATGACCTACCGCGTGCTGCAGTCGTTGGTCGCGGCGGTCTAGCGCTCGATCGGAGTCGCGAGCTCTCCGATGCCTTCGACGGCGCAGGTGACGACATCGCCGTCGACGAGCGGGCCGACTCCGGCCGGCGTGCCCATCAGCACGATGTCGCCGACGCGCAAGGTGAGGTGACGGGAGAGCCACGCGAGCGCCTGCGGCACCGACACGATCAGGTCGCGCGTGCTCGCGCGCTGGCGTTCCTCGCTCGAGCCGTCGCGATGGCGCACGCGCGCGGTGACGGCGAGGTCGGAGATGTCGAGCGCGTCGCGCGGCACGAAGCACGGCCCGAGCGGACAGAAGCCCTCGAGGTTCTTGGCGCGGAACCACGGATACTTGAGCTCGCGATCGGACTTTTGCAGCGTGCGCGCCGTCAGGTCATTCGCAACGCTGTAGCCGGCGACATGCTCCATGGCGCGCGCCTCGTCGATCTCCCAGCCCTGCTTGCCGATCACGACGGCGAGCTCGGCTTCGTGATCGACGCGCGCGGTGTACCACGACGGCACGCGCACGCGCTCTCCGTGGGCGCGCAGCGTCTCGGGCAGCTTGTTGAAGAACAGCGGCTCTTCGGGCACGGCCTCGCCGAACTCGGCCGCGTGCTCGCGGAAGTTCTTGCCCAGCGCGAGCAGCTTGCCGACGCGCTCGGGCTCTACGGGCACGAGCAGGGCAGGCGGCGTCGGGAGCTCGCGCCAGCGCCCGCGCCGCAGCGCATTTTCGAGCGATGCCCGCTCGAAGAAGCCGTGGGCCGCAAGGTCGACCACCGTGCGTGGCGCGAGCGGAGCAACATCCGCCAGCCAGTCGCTCAAGCACAGCGCGCGCCCGTCGACTTCGAGCACGAGCCGCGGGCTGGAAGGATCGGCGTCGCGGGCGGGCGTGCGGTAGATGCGCTGCATGGGCGCACTCTAGCGGTGTTCTAGCGCGGCAGGGCCGCGTCGAGGGTCAGCAGCGCGTAGGCCGTGCCGAGCAGGGGATTGCCTTCCATCCAGCGCGGGCTGTTGGCGTTGGTCCACGAACCGTCCACCTTGCTCTGCATCGAGACGATGCGGCCGCACAGCTCGCGGCGCCACGCGTGCGGCTTGCCGCTCTCGTCGACGAGTTCCTCGAGCTCGACCAGCGAGAGTGCCTGCGCCATGGTGTGGAAGTAGTAGAAGAGCCCCTGGTACGGCGCGGTCGGATCGCGGCTCGGCGGGAAGCCGGGATTGACGTCGAGCGTGTAGTGCTTCTGCACCCACGCCACAGCAGCGATCACGCGCGGATCGTCCTTGGCGAGGCCTGCGTGCAGCAGGCTCTTCAAGAGCGCGTAGGTCATCGAGCCGTAGGAGCGTGGCACCTTGACGCCACCTTCGAGCTCCTCGAAGCCAGCCTTCGAGTCACCTGGCGCGTAGGCCGAGCCGCCGTCATTCCCGGCGCGCACGAGCACATCGCCGTCTTGGATGCGCACATCGCTCGACTCCGAGCGGTTCTGGCAGCGCTCGAGGAACTTCAGCGCCTTCTTGTAGGTCGGTGCGTTCGGCTCGAGCCCCGACGCCGCGAGCGCCTCGAGCGCCATCTGGAGGTTCGAGAGATCCGGCCGCTCGGTCGATCCGTAGCCGATGCCGCCGTAGTAGAGATCGCCCTCGCTGTAGCCTTCGCCGTCGTCGAGCTGCAGCTGGACGAGGAACGCCTGCGCCTTGCGGAGCGTCTCGGCAAAGCGCGCGTGCTTCGCGCGCGAGAGCGCGAGGATGGCGGCGGAGGTGTTGTAGTTGGCGAGCTTGCCGTCGTGGATCGAGCCATCGGGCTTCTGCAGAGACGCGATCCACTCGAGGCCGGAGTCGATGCAGCGCTGCAGCCCTTCGGGGCGCGGCGTCGGAACGCCCTGCAGGGCCGCGAGCACCATGGACGAAAGGCCGCTGTCCGGTCGACCGGGGGCGCCGAAGCGACCGTCCGGCCCAGCGGCCGCGAGGAACTCAGCGCCGCGGCGCAGCGCGGAGAGCGCGTTGTCGCGCTCGATCGGCGCGAAGCTCGGCAGGGCCGCGAGATTCGGTGCGGGCGCGGCCGCGGCGGGGCTCGCGCGCTTGAGCAGTCGGTCGAGCTCCGCGAGCGTGATCACATTGGAGGCCGTCATCAGCACGGACAACTCCGGCACTCGCTCCCAACGGCCCGGCGCGGTCTGTCCGGCGAGCACGGTCTGCGCCACGCGCCGCAGGTCTTTCACTGTGGGATCGGCGGGAATGCGCGGGTCGCGGCTCGCGGCCGCCTCGCCTCCCACGGCGGCGAGCGCCTTGCCGAGCGCGGCCTTCGAGCTCGGATCGCCGAGCGCGACGAGGGCTACGAGCACCACGCGCGTTTGCGCCGTGCGCTCCTGCGGCGTGGCCGTCGCGCTCTCGGCGAACAGGCCGTCCTCACCCTGCTTGGAGAGCAGGAACTCGATGCCGCGCCGCACGAACGGTCCATCGACCGCACGGTAGCGATCTGGGCATGTGGCGTAGGCGCGCAGCACCAGCGCGGTCGTGGAGAGGTCGCCGTAGGCACCCGTGACCGGGTCCTGTCGCGTCCGCAGCCAGCGCACGCCGGCGCGGATCGGATCGGCGAGGTTGAGCTCCTCTTCCGCAGCGGCAACCGGCGGCGCACCCGCGGACTGAGCCGAGGCGTGCTCGCTCACGAATGCAAGCAGGGCGAGGCTCGCGGCGAGGGCGAGCGGGGAGAAGGCGATGGCGCGCGTCATGTTCATCGGCGTGTGTCGGGGCGCTGGCTGGGGGCTCGCTCCTCGGACGGCTTCGTAGCGCCTTCGGGGCAGCTCCTGCAACGCAGGAGGACGGCTTGGGGTTCAACTTGTACCCTAGGCAGGCCAAAGACGCCCCGTGATGAGTGATTCTCACTCCGGTTTCGTGCCCCTGCTGCATGTACGCCTCGCTCCGGAAGAGGCCCTGCGGCGCGCGCGGGAGTTTTGTGCCGAGCTCGTCACGCGCCGCAGCGTGCGGCATTTCTCCTCGGACCCGCTTCCCGACGGCGTGCTCGACCTGTGCATCGCGGCCGCCGCGAGCGCGCCCTCGGGCGCGAACAAGCAGCCGTGGTCCTTCGTCGTCGTGAAAGACCCGGCCACGCGACAGCTGCTGCGCCACGCTGTCGAGGAGGAGGAGCGGCGCTTTTACGCGGAGCGCATCAGCGCTCAGTGGCGCGAGGATCTGCGCCCGATCGGCACGAGCTGGGAGAAGCCGTATGTCGAGGAAGCTCCCGCGTTGATCGTGGTCTTCCGCCAGACCCACGGCGTCGAAGGCGACCGGCGCATGGCGCACTACTACACGCAGGAGTCCGTCGGCATCGCGGTCGGTTTCCTGCTGGCCGCGCTGCACCACGCGGGGATCGCGACCCTGACGCACACGCCCGCCCCGATGCAGTTCCTCGAGCGACTCCTGCAGCGCCCGGCCAACGAGCGCGCGTTCATGCTCATCCCGGTCGGCTATCCCGCCGAGGGCTGCCGCGTTCCCAACCTGCCGCGCAAGTCGCTCGACGAAGTGCGCGTCGTGCGTTGAGCGCCGCGCTCACCCGAGCTTCACGGCCGTTCCGTAGGTGAGCATCTCCGCGCATCCACCGGCGATCTCGCAGGTCACGAAGCGCACCCCGACGACCGCGTTTGCTCCGCGCGCTGCGGCTTCCGCGAGCATGCGATCGAGCGCCTGTTCGCGGCTTTCGGCGAGCAGCTTGGTGTACTCCTCGACTTCGCCGCCGACCAAGTTCTTGAAGTACGCCGTGACATCGTCGCCGGCGTGAGCGGCTCGCACCGAGCTGCCGCGGACCAAGCCGATCGTCGCGACGATGTGGCGGCCCGGCACGGTATCGGTGGTGACGACGATCATCGGCGAACCTCGCGATAGGGATCGTAGCGGCGCGTGCGCACTCGCGCCCGCAGAGCGCGCAGGAGCAGCACGCAACCGCCCAGCATGAGGGCCGTGACGGCCACCGAAGCCGCAAGGGGCAAGCTCGCGCTCCACAGCAAGTACAGCAGGGATCCGAGCCCGAGCGCGATGCCGCCGAGCACGAGCGCCAGCCCGACCCCGAGTCCGGAGCGATGGGCGAAGTCCTGCCCGAGCGCGGCCCACTCGGCGTCCATGGGTTCCGGTCCGGCGGCGCTGCGTGCGACGAGGTCGAGCTCCCGCTCGCGCGCCACCGCGCGTCGCAGGTCCTCGCGCGTCGCGAGCAGCTGCTCGAACTCCGCGCGCTCGTCGGGGGCGAGCTCGCCGTCGGCGTAGGCCATCGCCAGCAGCTCCTCGCGAGTGGGTTCACGCTCTGCGCTCGTCACGGCGACCTCCTTGGGCTTCCAGCTCCGCGGTGAATTCCGGACCGAGCTGCGCGCGCAGCCGGCGCCGCGCGTAGAACAGGCGCGACATCACCGTGCCTTCGGGGAGCGCGAGCAGGTGCGCGAGTTCCTTGTACGAGAGGGCGCGGCTGTGGCGCAGCAGGAGGATCTCGCGGTCATTGGCGCCCAGGCGTGCGAGCGCGCGGCGGAGGGCCTGCGCGCGCTCCTCGGAGAGCAGCGGATCGAGCGGCGTGTCCGCGTCGGGGTCGGCGAGCTCCCAGTCGTCGAGCTCGTGCTCACTCTCGCCGGACTCGTCGTTGCTGCGCGCGCGCAGCTTGCCGTGGCGCCGCAGCCACGAGTAGCAGGTGTTGCGCAGGATGCGCCGGAACCACGGCAGGAAGTGCTCGCCCTCGCGAAAGCTCTCGCGGGCCTTGTAGGTGCGCATCAACGCTTCCTGCGCGAGGTCGAGCGCGTCGTCCCGCGAACCCACCAGCGCCTGCGCGAGCCGAAAGGCGAGGCCTTGCACGGACTTGTACAGCCGGTCGAAGGCTTCGCGATCGCCAGCCCGAGCGGCGAGCATCAGGCTGGTGGTCTCGGCCTGCATGGTGGTCGGGTCATACGCGCAGATCGGCGCTGCCTTCACATCGAGCACGCTTTTCGCGCGCGACTCATCGCGGTTGCGGCTCACGCCGGGGCCTCGCAGGCGAGCTCGAGGGCGTGCAGCGCCGCGCGCTGGCACGCGCCGGCCGGGCCCAGACGCTCGGCCGCCAGCTCGAGGCCGCGCAGTGCCGTTCGGCGCCGTTCGGGGTCCATGAGCAGGCCCACGAGCGCTTCGACGACCTCGTCCTGCGGCCCCCGGCCGCGAAAGCAGTACTCGGGCACGACCTCGCGCGAGGCGAGCAGGTTGATCGACGAGAACCACGGGGCGGTGAGCAGCGTGCGGTAGGCGAGCGTGTCCCGCGCGTTGGAAATGCGGTAGATGCTGACAGTGGGGAGGCGATGGTGGAGCAGGTCGAGCAGCACCGTGCCGGAAACCGACAGCGCCGCGCTGGCCCCGCGCAGCGAGGTGTGGATCTCTCCCGCGCCGATCTCGACACGCTCGGAGGCACGCGCACGCGCGACGATCTCGGCGATGCACCCTTGGTGTTCGGCGTTCTCCTGCAGGATGCGCACGGCGAGTCCGGGCACGCGCTCTTGCACGCGCAGCGCCGTGGCGAGCATCCAAGGCAGGTTGAGCTCGATCACGCGCGCGCGACTGCCGGGCAGGAGCGCGAGGCACGGCGACGCGCTCGGGTGGGAGGCGCGCGCCACGCTCGCGAGGCGATCCTGCAGCGGGTGTCCGACATGGGCGACCGCCACGCCACGGCGTCGGAACCACTCGGGCTCGAAGGGCAGGATGGTGAGCGCGCGGTCGACCGAGCGCGCGTAGCCTCCCGTGCGCCAGGGCGCCCACGCCCAGTGCTGCGGAGTGACGAAGTGCAGCACCTTCACGCCGTAGCGGCGCGCGATGCGACCGAGCGGCACATGCAGGGCCGGCGAGTCGATCAGGATCGCCACGTCGGGGCGCGCGTCACGGAAGTGCGCGGCGCAGCTCTCGAGCAGCTTCAAGTACCACGGCAGTGCCTGCAGCACGCCACCGAACCCCATCATGGCGCGCTCGACGGGGTTGGCGAGCAACTCGACGCCGGCTTGCGCGAGCGAAGCTCCGCCGAGGCCCGCGAAGCTCGCGCTCGGTGCCCCCCCTGCCGCCAAGGTGCGCTGCACCGCGCGCGTGACATTGACCGCATGGATCTGGCCCGAATGCTCGGCGCAGGACACGAACACACGCAAACTGCGCGCGGGGGCGCGCGGGGTTGGGGCGGGGTCGATGCGTGCGGGGGATTCGAGCAGGGCTGCGAGCTCGAGCCGCAGGGAAGCTCGACGCATGGCGTAGTCCGCGAGCTGCAGGGGCGCGAGGGCGAACTGTCCCAGCGCGCGCGCGAGCTCCAGCCGCACGGCGCTGCGCGGGGCGGGACCTTGGGGGCGGGACGGCATGGGGCGGAAGCCTAGCAGTCGCGGTTGCCGGAAACGCGGCCGCCGGCGAGCCAGTCCCGCGCGGAGCGGCGCTCGCCGTGCACCCGGGACGCTCGCAACGGTGCTGGCCGTGCGTATTGTGGGTGCGTGCGGCGCATGCTCGGTTTCTTCGCTGGCTCGATGGTGCTGTTGCTCGTCTTGCAGCGGCTGCCGGGAATCGGCGGCTTGTTCCGCGGTTTCTTCGGCTTCTGGCTCGCCGCGATCCTGTTCTCGGTGCTGGCCGAGCGCGTCGCCAGCCTGCTCGCAGCGCGTCGGCGCTTCACTCGGGCCACCGCGGATCTCGGGCATGTCGAGAGCGCCTACAACCAGGGCAAGCTCGGATCCCTGCTGCTCTCCGCGGGCAAGTCGGCGGCCGCGGTCGAGCCCCTGCAGCGCGCCTGCGCGGGCGAGCCGGAGTCGGCCGAGTGGGCCTATCGCCTCGGGCTGGCGCTGCTCGCGACGGACCGCGCCGACGAGGCGCTCGAGGCCCTGCAGCGCGCGCTCGAGCTCAACTCGGAGCACGCCTACGGCGAGGTGCACCTCGCGCTCGCTCGCGCGCACCTTGCACTGCGCCGCGACGAGGCCGCGCTCGCCACGCTCGCGCGCTACGAGCGCGAGCACGGACCGAGCCCGGAGAGCGCTTACCACCGCGGCGTCGCGCTGCGCATGGGCGGGGATCGCGCGGCCGCGAAGCTCGCCTTTTGCGAAGTGGGCGAGCTCGCGTCGCGCGCCGCGCGCTTCCAGCGCAAGGCCCAGTCGGTTTGGGTCTGGAAGGCGTGGCTCGCGCGACTGGCGTGAGTGCGCTTCAGGGCGTGCGACGCTCGAACGACATGAGCGACGCGACGAAAGTGACGAGTGTGATTCCGACCGGTGGCAGCAGGGCCCACAGCTCGAAGCCGTTCTCGCGCTGGATGTAGAGGAAGCGCTCGACGTCGGTGAGCCGGAAGAGCGAGAAGTGCGTGATGCGCTCGACGAGGTAGACCGCGAACTGGAACACGGTGAAGAACAGCATCGCGAAGGCGATCCCCATCGGCGCTCGGGCGCGCGTCGAGAGGAAGAATGTCACGCCGTAGACCGCGAGCAGGACGGCGCACTGCTGCACCGCGCACAGCAGCAGCGGCCAGTAGGCGACCGAGTGACCGACGAGGCTGCACAGCCATGGGATCGTGAGCGTGGAGAGCACGACCGGGATGCACACGGCCGCGGCGCCCTCGAGCCAGCGCTCCGTGAGGATGCGTCGGCGCGAGAGCGCTCGCGCGAGGAAGATCTCGAATGTGCCGCGGTGCACTTCACCGGCGATCGCGCCGCAGGCGAGCAACACGGCGGCAGCCGTGCCGAGCGTGTTGCAGCCCTTGAAGAAGTGCTGGCCCGTCACATAGGCGAATACACCGCCCTGCTCGAGCGTGTCGATCACGCTGCGCAGCACCGGGATCGGCGCCATCGCCTTGAGCGAGTTGGCGTGCTTTTGGAACTCCGGGAAGTACAGCACCGCCGGCACGAGCATCAGCTCGAGTACGAGGAAGTAGCCCGCGGCGCGCCAGAAGGTGGAGTGCAGCGCGCGTCCCATCAGCAGGCCTCCTCGACGCCGTAGAGGCCGCGGTAGAGGTCCGAGAGCGACGCTTGGCCGTAGTCGAGCGTGCGCGGCGCTCCGATTCCGTCGAGGCTCGCGAGCTCGGCAAGAAACGGACGCGGGTCGTCGCTGTCGAGCTCCGCGATCAGCAGCTCGCCGCGCACGCTCGCGCGCCCCGTGCGCAGCCGTGCCGCGAGTTCGGCGAGCCTCACTTCGGGTCCGAAGGTGGCACGCACGAGCCGGCGCGCGCGGCGGGCGACATCCTCCGCGCGCTCGGTCGAGATCTTGCGACCGCCGGAGAGGAACACATAGGTCGCGCAGACGCGATCGACCTCGCCGAGGTGGTGCGACGAAAGCAGCACGGTCGTGCCGCGCGCGGCGTCCTCTTGCAGGAGTTGGATCATGGTGCTGCGCTTCTGCGGGTCGAGGCCCTCGGAAGGCTCGTCGAGGATGCGCACGGGCACGCGCGGCGCAAGGGCGGCGGCGAACATGAGCTGGCGCTTCATGCCGTGGCTGTAGGTGTGCACGCGACGCCGCAGCGGAAGTTCGAAGGACTCCGCGAGCGCGCGGGCGCGAGCGCGCGATTCGCGTTCGCGACCGCGCAGGAACCAGTCGAGGTGCTCGTGTCCGCGGAGCTCGCCGTACATGCCGATCTCGCCGGGCGCGTAGGCGCAGCGGCGGCGCACGGCCAGTCCGTCACCCGCGAGCGCGACGCCCGCGACGCTGGCCGAGCCCGCGTCTGGGCGCACGAGGCCCACGAGCAGGCGCATCAGCGTGCTCTTGCCCGAGCCGTTGGGTCCGAGCAACCCGGTCACGCGCCCGGCTTCGATGTCGAGATCGCAGGGCTCGAGCGCGACCTTGGCGCCGAAGCTCTTGCACAGGCCGCGCGCGCGAATCGTCCCGTCGCTCATGGGGCGACCATGCTAGCGGGCCGCGCTATCGTGACCCCTTGCATGTGGTCGGTTTCGGTGCTCAAGCGCGACGCCTTCGGGCGGGTCGAGTTGCTCGCGCGCGGCGGTGCGGCGGACGGCCTGCGGCTGATTCGTCGCGTCGCGAGCGGAGGAGCGCTGCCGCTTTCGCGGCGGATCGCACGCGCTCTGCTGCGCCGCGAGGAACGGGCACTGGCTGCGCTCTCGGGGCTCGACGATGTTCCGAAGCTCGCGTGCGCGGCCGATCTCCCGCCTCTGGCGGGGTGCGAAGGCGAAGGCGTGTTGGTGCGCTCTTATGTCGACGGTGCACCCCTGCATCGCTGCGAGCGCCTGCCGCTCGATTTCTTCGAGCGCTTGGAGGAACTCGTGCGCGAGCTGCACGCGCGCGGCGTGGCGCACAACGACCTCCACAAGGAACAGAACATCGTGGTCGGACTCGATGGTCGGCCCGCGTTGATCGACTTCCAACTGGCCAGCTTGCACGCGCTGGGTTCGCGTACGCTCGCGGCGCGCGGGGGCGACGACCTCCGGCATGTCGCGAAGCACAGGAGGCGCTACTTGCGCTACGCGCGCGTCGTCGATGTCGCGCCGAGCGCCGAGCTGCTCGCAAATCCGCCGCGCGCGCCGCGGCGCCGCGGGCTGGCGCTGGTGTGGCGCAAGACTGCCAAGCCGCTCTACAACTTGCTCACGCGGCGCGTACTGCGGCGGCGCGATGGCGAAGCGCGACGCGGGATCTCGGATCCGTGGCCCGTGTGGGTGGCGCCGATTGGACAGCGCGCGCCCTAGAGAATGTCGTCGCGGTAGACGAACTTGCGGCGCTTGGAGTCGTTGCGGCGGTGGGCCACGAGCCGCCACAGCTGGTCGGGCCCGAAGGCCGCGAGGTACTCGACCTTCGCCCCATCGGCGGACTCGAGCTCGATGCGACCGGAGATGAGGCCGACGAGCTTCAGCTCGTGCTCGGCGAGCGGATTGACGATGAACAGGCCCGCGCCCTCGGCCGGGGTCGTGGCCAGACGCTGCGGCGCGCGCACGAGCAGGCCTTCGACGCGCGCGTCGGAGAGCACTTCGACTTCTTCCTGCCAGCGCACGCGGCCGACGCGGCCGATCAACAGGAGCCGCGTGCCGGGCGGGGGCGTCTGGAACGAGATCGGCACGCGCGGGAAGCGGATCTCCGGCTCGGCCGTGAACAGTCCGCCGCCGAGGGGCTCGACCACGGCCTGCTCGGTGCTCGGACCGTCGCCGAACCAAGCCGTGACATCGACGGGGCCCGAGCGCGCGCTGCGTCCGAGGAACACCAGCCCGTAGTCCGTGGCCACGCCGAGCTCGGTGGACTCCGGCCCGCGCACTTCGATCAGGGGATCGGCGAGCTTGCGCGTGCCTTGGCAGGCGGTGGCGAGAAGGGCGAGGGCGACGAGGGCGTGGTGGATTCGCATGGTCGGGAGTGCTCCGAGGGCGGGAGAGCCTATCGACTCGCGCGACGCTTGTCCCCCCTAGGGGGGAGCGTAGGGCGAGTGCAAGGAGCGCGCACCTACAGGCTCAAGATGTAGTTCTTCCAGACCCGCTCCAGCTCGTCCCAATCCACGCCCGCGAAGGCCTTGTCGACCGCCTTGTCGAGGTCGTCGGTCTCGACCAGCGTGCGCAGGTAGGTATCGAGGATCGTCTCCCACGCCGGGTTCCAGTCCTTGGCCTTCTTCTTGCCCGTGCGCAGGAAGTAGATGAACGACCAGCCCTGCGCGTAGTTCTCGCCGCCGCCGAGCTTGTACTTGTTCTGGCCGTAGTACTCCGACTGACTCCAGCGCACGAGCTCCTTCAGCGGTGCGTAGGTGCCGCCAAGATTCTTGGGGTTGATGTTCTCCTTGACCGTGCCGATGCGCCAGTTGAACGGTTCGAGCTTGAAGCGCGAGCCCTCGAGCTGGAAGCCGGAGAAGAAGTCGCCGGTGCCCTCGTTGAACCAGCTGTGGGGCGAGAGATTCCCGAAGAAGTAGAACACATACTGGTGGAAGGCCTCGTGGTTCAAGACCGCCCATGTGTTGGCGCGACCTCCGCCCTTCTGGTCGTCGTACAGCACGAGCTCCTCGGTCTGGAACGACCAGTAGCCGGCCGAGCCGTAGAGACCGGAGTACTTCAGGTACTCGTCTTCGCTCGAGCACACGCGCACCACGCTGCACTTGGAGCGTTCCATCGGGTCGCCCTGCGCCGCGCGCGTGCGCCGCGCGAGCTCCTTCTCGAAGTCCGCCTCGCTCGGCTCCGCACCGCCCTCGCCTTGCTCGGGGTTCTTCTTCTTCTCCTCTTCGGCGGCCGCCTCGCGCGCCTTGGCGAGCAGGCGCAGCTCGGCCGCGAGCGCGGGCGGGTAGATCTCCTCGTACTGCTCGCGGATCGCCTCGAGGCGCTCCATCAACTCCTTCATGAACAGCTTGTCGTCGTTCTTGGACGACACGAGGAAGTAGTTGGGCGTCTCGTAGAGTTTCCAGCCCGGGTTCTTCGTGATCTCCGTCTGCAGCTCCGCGCGCCGCGCATCGCGCATCGTCGCGCCCTTGGCGACGGCGATCTTCTTGCTCGCGATCTCGAGCGGCTTGAAGCTCTTCGCCATCGACTCGAGCGTGCCTTCCCACTTGCCCCAGCGCTTGTCGTCCGCCGGCGCGAAACCGAGCATCACGATCTCGACATCCGGCTGGAGCTTGTACTCCCACGCGCACAGGAAGGCCGCGATGTCTTCCTTCTTGTCGAACACGTTGCGGTAGACGTGCAGCTTCGTCTCGACCTTGTTGACCTTGAGGTCCTTGCAGAGCTTCTCCTCGCGCTTCCAACCCGACTTCAGGTTCTTGGACCACGCCGTGAAGTTCTGCGCGCCGCCGCCCAAGTTGATCTCGATCTTCTCGCCGTCCTTCTCGACCTCGATCGTCTCGGCGTCGCTCGCTTTGCGGCGATCGAACTTGAGCAGCTTGATCTCGAGCTCGAGGAACGGGCGCCCGGTCTTGGGGTCCATCAGCACCGACAGGTCGCCGCCCGAGTAGCCGCCGATCTCGTTCTTGTCGTCGGGCTGCCCCGGCACGAAGGGCCAGTCGGACGGCATCTTGATGGCGAAGCCGATGTCGACCTCGTCTTTGTACTCCTTGCCGACCTTGGGCATCTGCTGGGCCGGGAGCAACGGCGCGAGGACGATCGGCAGGAGCATCAGGGCGAGAGTGCGCAACGGCATGGATGGGACTCCTCGGATCTCGCGCGGGTGGCGCGGGCTGGCTTGTGAGCATAGTGGGACGGCGCAACCGAACGCGGCGCAAATACTTGGGACGAGCGGACTGGCGTTGGAAGCGGTCACGGGCGATTCTTTGACTCTTCTTTCGCATTCGATTCCGGTTCTGGGGCCCGACGGGGGAGCGCGGCTTGCGTACCCTGCCACCCGTTGCTCCTCTGCCCGGCCCCCAACCCCTACGCCACCGGAGCCGTCCATTGAAGCGCTCGGTCCTGCTCGTAGTGCTGCTCGCCCTCGTCGTCTCCGGCATTCTCCTGTGGCGCTCGCGCGAGGGCGCGGTCGAGCCCCGCGAGGACTCTGCGTTGCCCACGGCGAGGGATGCGGGCGCGCTCGCCGCGGAGCCGAGCTTGGTCGAACTCTCGGCGCCGCTCTCCGACGAGCCCGTGCGCGAGCCGCTGCTCGAGCGCAGGACCATCGAGATGACCGCGCCCGAGCTCGTGCGCGGCGCTGTGCAGCCCGAGCGCGCGAGCGGGATCGCGCTCACGGGGCGCGTGGTCGATGAGGCGGGTGCGCCGCTCGAGGGCGTGCGCGTCCGCAGTGGCGATGGTCCGTTCGATGGCCTGCGCCTGTCCCTTGGATTCGACGACGAGACCGAACGCGAGAGCATGGGGCGCGCGGGGCGCGGTCGCGCGACGACGGACGCGGACGGGCGCTTCTCGCTGCAGGTGAGCCGCGCGGGCGATGTCAGGCTGCGCTTCCGCGCGTCGAGGCATGCTCCGCTCGACGTCGAGCGCGCGATTCCGGCCGACGAGGCCTTCGATGCGGGCACATTCACGCTGATTCCCGGGCCGGTGGTCACGGGGCGCGTGGTGGACAGCCGCGGCGCCGGCGTGGCGGGCGCCAAGCTCGCGCGCGTGCGCGGGGAAGGGGCGGGCGGGATGTTCGTGTTCGTCGTCGAGGGCGGCGGCCGCGGCGAGCCGCTCGGCGAGACGCGCAGCGACGGCTCGTTCGAGCTCGACATCCTGCCGGCGGGCGAGCTCGAGCTCTCCGTCGAGTCGGACGACGCTCCCACGCTGCGCCACAAGCTCGAAGGTGCGCTGCGACCGCACGAGCGCCGGGACGGCCTGGTGCTGCGGCTCGAGAGCGGTAGCCAGATCTCGGGCGTGGCGCTCGGCGTCCCCGAGGGGACGATCGAAGTACTGCGCGTGCTCGCGAGCCCGCGGCGCGCGGCCGGCGAGCTCGAGAACCCTGCCGGCGGAGCGGAGCCGCGCTCGGCGCGCCTCGCGCAAGACGGCAGCTTCACGCTGCGCGGTGTGCGACCGGAGCTCGCCTACGATGTCTCGCTGCGACTCAACGAAGGCGAGAGCCCGCTCGGCTACGCGCCGCGCATGTCGCGGCGGGTCGAGGCGCGCGCGGGCGACCGCGGAATCCGGCTCGAGTACCAGAGCGATTCGGCGCTCGTGTTCACGGTGGTCGACGAGCGCACCAAGGCGCCTGTCGAGCAGTTCCGCGTCGAGGGCAGCCTCGGCAAGGAGCACCAGCGCTGGCCGTACTTCGAGACCGGCGACGAGTCGAAGGCTCATCCCGGCGGTCGCGGCAAGCTCGGCAACCTGCGCCGGCGCGGCGACAACGACACGGCCAACCTGTGGATCACGGCCACGGGCTACCGCGAGTGGTCGCGGCTCGACATTCCGCTCGGCGCGGGCGCGGAGACGGAGCTCGGCACGATCGAGCTCGACCCGGCACCGCTGTGCACGGTCACGGTCCTCGACGCGGCGACGCTCGCACCGGTCTCGGGGGCGCGCGTGACGCTGCGCACCGCGCCGCCGGAAGAGCGCGGCATGGAAGGCGCGATGGTCTTTTCGCACACCGTCAGCATCGGTGACTCTGGGGCCGAGAGCTTCGACTTCGGCAACGAGCGCAGCGTCACCGCGCGCACGGATGACGCCGGCGTGGCCAAGCTCACGAGCTTCGAAGGTGTGCGCTGTTTGCTGTCTGTCCAGCACGCGGAGCACGCGTCCTATCGCGGCGAGCCGTTCGTGTGTGCGGTCGGCACTCCCGAAGCGCGCGAGGTGCGACTGAGCTCCGGCGGAAGCGTGCGCGTGACGCTCGTCGACCAGCGCGGAGCGCCCGTGGCGGGGGCCAAGATCGAGCGGCGTGCCGTGCGCGGTCGCGGCGTTGCGGAGGCGTCGTTCCCCGGATCGGGGCGCGACTCCGAGGTCACCGACTCGAAGGGCGAGGCGTTGTTCCGCCACCTGTCGGTCGGCGTGCACCGCTTCCGTCCCGACGCGGGCGGGGGGATGTTCGGCGCGATGGGGGACATGCAGATCGCGTTCGCGGGCGTCGAGGGCGGCGCCGAGGAGAGCGACTGGGTCGAGGCCACTGTGACCGAGGGCGGAGAGGCGGCGGTCAAGCTCCTCGCCCCGCTGCAGCTTGCGCTCACGGGCACGATCACGGAGGGCGGCGCGCCGCTGGCTGGCGCGCAAGTGACGCTCGTGCGCAAGTCGGATCCGAGCTCTGCGGAAGGGCGCCTGATGATGTTCGGCATGGGCGATGGTCCGAGGGCGCGCACGGACGGCCGTGGTCGCTACGAGGTCAAGAATGTGAAGCCGGGCACCTACACCGCGCGCGTCACGCACCCAAGCCGCGCCATGCCGGCCGAGGCCGAGACGACTCTGCTCGACGGCGACGAGCGGCTCGATCTCGAGCTCGACATCGCGATCATCGAAGGGCGCGTCACGGGCCCCGGCGGCAAGCCGATAGCGCGCGCCAAGGTGAGCGTCGAGCGCGCGGGCGGCGGCTCGCGCTCGGGTACGGTGCGCATGGTGATGGCGTTCTCCGGCGGCGAGAACGAGGAGAGCACCATGCTGATCGGCGGCGATGAGCCGACGGCGCGCACCGATGACGACGGACGCTACACGCTGCGTGGCGTGCGCCCGGGCGTGAAGCTCATCGTCAAGGCCGAGTCCAAGGGCTATCGCAGCGCGAAGTCCGCGGAGCTCGAGCTCGGCCCCAACGAAGTCGAGTCCCACGTCGACTTGCAGCTCTTGCAGTCGGGCTCCATCGAGGTGCGCGTGTTCGAAGGCGGCACGGCGCTCGCGCAAGGACTGGTCACCGCGAGGCGTGTTGGAGAGTCCGAGGGTGCCGACTCTCCGCGTGGGATCATCGAAGGCGGGCGTGCGCGCCTCGACGACCTCGAGCCGGGGCGCTGGAAGGTCGAGGTGCGTTCCTTCGGAGCGGGGTTCGACCGGCGCGAGCAGCCGACGAGCGAGCAGGAGGTCGAAGTCGAAGCGGGCGCGACCGCGACTGTGCGCTTCGACCTCTGACGGTCGTGGCGCGGCGGGTGGGCGACGACTAGCCTCTCCCGCCCATGAGCTCCCGGAGCTACGACGCGATCCTGCTCGATCTCGACGGCACCCTCGTCGACGAGTCTGATCGCATCCATCCGCACACGCTCGCGGCGCTGCGCGCGGCGTCCCTTCAAGGCGTGCGCGTGATGATCGCGACCGGCCGCTCCGAGCTCGCGACCATTCCCGTGGTCGAGCAGCTCGGCATCGTGAATCCGGCGGTGGTGTTCAACGGCGCCGCGCTGTGGTGCCCGTCGAAGCGCCGCCTGATCGAGGAACGCGTGCTCTCCGAGCGCACGCTGGCGCGGCTGGTGCGCTTTGGGCTCGAGCGCGGTCTCATGACCGTCGCCATGTGCGAGGGCATCAAGTACGCGACCTCGCCGCGCAACGACGCCGAGTGGAGCGCGCTGCGCGACATGACGGCCGTCGAGTATGTCGAGCCCGAGCGCATGCAGCGGCTGCGCGCGATGCGCGTGACATTCTTCTCCGACACGCACGCGCGCAGCGACGATGTCGCGGCGGAGCTCGAGAGCGCGGTGAGCCAGCCGATGTACATCACGCACTTCCCGCTCAACTGCCTGCCGCACCACCGCGACAGCAAGCTGCTGGTGTGCGATGTGCACCCGCCCTGTCGAGGCAAGGCCGAGGCGCTGCGCTGGCTCCTCGACGAGCACGCCATTGCGCCCGAGCGCGTGGTCGCCATCGGCGACGCAGGCAACGATGTCCCCATGCTGACGCAGGCGGGACTGGGCTGCGCCATGGGCAACGCCTATCCCGAGGCGCTCGCGGTGGCCGACCGGGTACTCGGCACCTGCGACAGCGGGACGATCGGCGAGTTGGTCACGGAACTCTTCCTCCAAGCCTGAGGAGGTTCGCGCGCGAAGACCTCGCGCGCGTCGTGCCAGCGAGCAGCTGCTAGCCCGCGCAGGGTCCGCCCTTGGCGGCGCACGACTTGGAGTCCCCGGTGCAGGAGCCCGAGGACGAGTCGGCGCTGGCGGACTTCTTGTAGGAGTCCGAGCGATAGTCGGTCTGGTAGAAGCCCGAGCCCTTGAAGAGCACTCCGGCACCCGTGCCGAGCTGGCGCACCAGCTTCGACTTGCCACACTCGGGGCACTTCTTCCTCGGCGCCGCGCTCATCGACTGGAAGTACTCGACCGCGTGAGCGCAGGCAGCACACTTGTAGTCGTAGGTCGGCATGGTGGAGTTCTAGTTTGTCTCGGGCTCGGCCTGAGCGGTTGAACTTTCGTTCGCGGCCGGCGCGCTCGCGACTTGTACTTGCGCGGCGCGCAGCACCTGACCGCGCCAAGTCCAGCCGCGGCGCAGCGTCGCCACGATCTCGCCCGCCGCATGCTTCTCGCTCGCCACCAGCGCGACCGCCTCGTGCAGCTTGGGGTCGAACTCGCGCGTCTCCGCGATCGGCTGCACATTCTCCTGCGCGAGCACTTGCTCGAAGGAGAGCCGGGTGAGCGCCACGCCCTTCGCCAGCGCCTTGCCGTCTTCGCTCTCGACCGCCGCGGCGAGGGCGAAATCGAGGTTGTCGAGCAGGACCAGCAGCCCTTGCAGCAGTCCTTCGAGCGAGCGGCGCACGCTGTTGTCGATGTCGATCTGCGTGCGCTTGCGGAGGTTCTGGTAGTCGGCCCGCGCGCGCGCGAGTTGTGCGAGCAGGTCGTCGCGCTCCGCCCGCAGGCGGTCGGTCTCGGGCACGGCGTCGGTTCCGGTGTTCGGTTCGGCTTCGCTCATGATGTCACGCAGCTCTCAGCTGAAGTAGCCCACGATCTTGTCGAAGAAGGACGCGTTGCCCGAGCTCTTCTTGTCGAGTTCGGCGAACTCCTTGAGGAGCTCCTTCTGGCGGTCGGAGAGCTTCTTCGGCACCTCGACGAACAGGCGCACGTGCTGGTCGCCGCGACCGCGTCCGTCGAGCACCGGCAAGCCCTGCCCGCGCAGGCGCAGGATCTTGCCGCTCTGGGTGCCGGCGGGAATCGTCATCTCGGCCCGCCCGCGCAGGGTGGGAATCTCCACCGTGTCGCCCAGCGACATCTGCGCGAACGAGACGGGAATCTCCGTGATCACATCGGCGCCGCTGCGCTGGAAGATCTTGTGCTCGGCCTCGCGGATCACGCAGTGCAAGTCGCCGCGCGGCGCACCGGGGTCTCCGGCGTCGCCTTGCTCACTGATGCGCAGGCGCATGCCCTCCTCGACGCCCGCGGGGATCTGGATCTTCACGTCGGCGCGCACGCTCTCGCGGCCCGAGCCGCGGCACTGCGCGCAGGCCGACTCGATGCGCGTGCCCGTGCCCGAGCAGCTGGGGCAGGGCGTGACCATGGCGAAGAAGCCCTGCGTGCGGCTCACTTGACCGCGGCCGCCGCAAGCCTCGCAGGTCTTGCGCGACGTACCGGGCTTCGCGCCGCTGCCCTTGCAGCCGCCGCAGTGATCCTCGCGCTTGATGACGATCGTGCGCTCGACGCCGGAGTCGATCTCCTCGAGCGAGAGGTCGAGCACGATCTTGAGGTCGCGGCCCGACTGCGGACCGCCGCTGCGGCGGCGCTGCGCCCCGAACAGGTCGCCGAACATCTGCCCGCCGAGGATGTCCCCGAAGGCCGAGAAGATGTCCTCCATGTTGTGGAAGCGCGGTCCACCTCCGGCGCCGCCCTCGAAGGCGCGGTGACCGAACTGGTCGTACTGGCGACGCTTCTGCGCGTCGCCGAGAACATCGTAGGCCTCGGCCGCTTCCTTGAACTTCGCCTCGGCGCCCTTGTCGCCCGGATTGCGGTCGGGGTGGTACTTGAGCGCGAGCTTGCGGTAGGACTTCTTGATCTCTTCTTCGCTGGCGCCGCGCTCGACACCGAGCACCTCGTAGAAGTCGCGCTTGTCGCTCATGTTGGTCGCGTGTCGGAGGAAGGCAGTGCGTGGATGGGAGCGTGCCCCGGCGCAGCGCGGCCTGCGCTCCGCCGGGGCACGGTATGCGCGGCGGTCCTCAGGCGATCGAGCCTTCGACCTTGGCCGTGTCGTCCTTGAGCTCGGTGATCATCGAGTCGGTCGTGAGCAAGAGGCCCGCGATCGAGGCGGCGTTCTGCAGCGCGGAGCGCACGACCTTGGCGGGGTCGATCACGCCGGCCTTGAACATGTCCGTGTACTCGCCGGTGAGCGCGTTGAGGCCCGCCGAGCCGCCCTTCTCGCGCACATTCTCGACCACCACCGCGCCGTCGTAGCCCGCGTTCTGCGAGATCTGGCGCAGCGGCGCCTCGAGCGCGCGCTTGATGATCATGGCGCCGAAGCGCTCCTCGCCCTTGAACTTGGAGTCATCGATGCCGTCGGCCGCGCGCAGGAGTGCCACGCCGCCGCCGGGGACGATGCCTTCCTGAATCGCGGAGCGCGTCGCGTTGAACGCGTCCTCGACGAGGAACTTCTTGGCCTTCATCTCCGCTTCCGTGGAGCCGCCGACCTTGATCACCGCGACGCCGCCCGTGAGCTTGCCGAGGCGCTCCTGCAGCTTCTCCTTGTCGTAGTCGCTCTTGGTGGCTTCGATCTGCGTGCGGATCTGCGCGCAGCGCTCCTCGATCGACTTCTTCGAGCCGGAGCCGCCGACGATGATCGTGCGGTCCTTGTTGATGCTGATGCGCTTGGCGCTGCCCAAGTGCGCCGGCGTGACCTTGTCGAGCGAGATGCCGAGATCCTCGGTGATGGCGGTGCCACCGGTGAGGACGGCGATGTCGCCGAGGTAGGCCTTGCGGCGATCGCCGAAGCCCGGCGCCTTGACGGCGCACACATTGAGCACGCCCTTGAGGCGGTTGATGACCAGCGTGGCGAGCGCCTCGCCCTCGATGTCCTCGGCGATGATCAAGAGCGGGCGACCGGTCTGGGCCGCGCGCTCGAGCACCGGCAGGAACTCGCGCAGGTTGGAGATCTTCTTCTCGTAGATGAAGACATGCGCGTCGGTGAGCTCGGCGGTGAGCTTGACCATGTCGGTGGCGAAGTAGGGGCTCAGGTAGCCCTTGTCGAACTCGAGGCCCTCGACCACTTCGAGGCGCGTCTCGAGGCCGTTCGACTCTTCGACCGTGACCACGCCCTCGTCGCCGACCTTCTCGAAGGCCTCGGCGAGCAGCTCGCCGATCGCGGGGTCGTTGTTGGCCGAGATGGTGGCGACCGCCTTCTTCTCCTCGCGCTTCTTCACCTTGCGCGACTGCGACTGGATCGAGGCGACGGCCTGCTCGACCGCCTTTTCGATGCCGTTGCGCACCGCGATGGTGTTGACGCCCTTGGAGATCTCGCGCAGGCCTTCCTTGAAGATCGAGGCAGCGAGCACGGTGGCGGTGGTGGTGCCGTCGCCGGCGACATCGTTGGTCTTCGAGGCGACTTCGCGCACGAGCTTGGCGCCCATGCTCTCGAAGGGGTCGGAGAGCTCGATTTCCTTGGCGACCGTGACGCCGTCCTTGGTGACGGACGGGGAGCCGAAGGACTTCTGGAGCACGACATTGCGGCCCGCGGGGCCGAGGGTGACGCGCACAGTCTTGGCGAGCTTCTCGATGCCGTCGCGCATCTTGGCGCGCGCTGCGTCGTCGAACAGGATCTGCTTGGCCATGGGTGGGGTTCCTTGTGGGGGTGTGTGTGCTGGAGTGGGTGTGTGGGGGGAGCGCGCAGCGGCGCGGATCAGAAGTCCATGCCTCCCATGCCGCCCATGCCGCCCATGCCGCCCATGCCGCCCATCTCATCCATCTCGCCGTGACCGCCGCCCGCGGGGCCCTTCTTCTTGGGCTCGGGCTTGGCGACGACCAGCGCGTCGGTGGAGAGCAGCAGCAGCGCGACGCTGACCGCGTTGGAGAGCGCGGTCTTGGTGACCTTGGCGGGGTCGAGGATGCCGAACTTGAGCATGTCGCCGTACTGGCCGCTGTTGGCGTCGAAGCCCCAGGTCGGGCTCTTCTCGCGCAGGATGCGGTGGGAGGTGACGGTGCCATCGAAGCCGGCGTTCTCCGAGATCTTCTGCACCGGGCGCGCGAGCGCGCTGTGCAGCACCTCGAGGCCCATGTTGTACTCGTCGTCGTCCTGCTTCTTGAGCTTCTTGGTGGCCTCGCGCGCGCGCAGGAGCGCCGTGCCGCCGCCCGGCAGGATGCCCGACTCGACCGCGGCGCGCGTGGAGTGCAGCGCGTCCTCGATCAGCGCCTTGCGCTCCTTGACCTCGACTTCCGTGGCGCCGCCGACATTGATCTGCGCGATGCCGCCGGTGAGCTTGGCGAGACGCTCCTGCAGCTTCTCGCGGTCGTAGTCGGAGGTCGTGACCTCGATTTCGGCGCGGATCTGAGCCACGCGGTCCTCGACATCCTTGCGGGCGCCGGCACCGCCGACGATGGTCGTCGTGTCGGCGGTGATCACCATGCGCTTGGCGCTGCCCAAGTCGCGCAGGTTGACCTTCTCGAGCTCGAGACCGAGGTCCTTCATGATCGCCTTGGCGCCGGTCAGCACCGCGATGTCCTGCAGCATGGCCTTGCGGCGATCGCCGTAGCCGGGGGCCTTGACGGCCACGCACTGCAAGATGCCGCGCAGCTTGTTCACCACCAGCGTCGCGAGTGCCTCGCTCTCGACGTCCTCGGCGAGGATCACGAGCGACTTGTTGGCGTTCTTGGCCGCTTCGAGCAGCGGCAGGAGCTTTTGGATCGAGCCGATCTTGTCCTCGAACACGAGGATCAGCGGCTTCTCGAAGGCCACTTCCATCGCGTTGGGGTCGGTGACGAAGTGCGGCGAGATGAAGCCGCGGTCGAACTGCATGCCCTCGACGATCGTGACATCCGTATCGAGGCCCTTGCCTTCCTCGACCGTGATGACGCCGTCCTTGCCGACCTTGTCCATGGCGTCGCCGATGAGCTTGCCGACGCGCGCGTCGTTGTTCGCCGAGATCGTGCCGACCTGACGGACCTCGTCGTTGCTCGTCACCTTCTTCGCCAGCTTGTCGAGGGCCTCGAGCACGGCGTCGCGGCCGTCGGAGAGACCGGCGACCAGCCGCGCGTGGGAGGTACCGGCGGTGATGGCGCGCAGCCCTTGGGTGTAGATCGCTTCCGTGAGCAGCGTCGCGGTGGTCGTGCCGTCCCCGGCGACATCGCTGGTCTTGCTGGCGACTTCCTTGACCAGCTTGGCGCCCAGATCCTCGTAGGGATCGCAGAGCTGCACCTCCTCGGCCACGGTCACGCCGTCCTTGGTGACGGTCGGCGCGCCCCAGCCCTTGTCGAGCACCGCGTTGCGGCCGCGGGGCCCGAGGGTGCTGGTCACGGCCTTGGAGAGCTTCTCGACGCCGCGGCGAATCGCCTCGCGCGCGTCGGCTTCGAACACAATCTGCTTGGCTGCCATGGAAGGGGACCTTCTGTCGTCGCTCGTGCTCGGGCCCGGAGGTCGGGCCAAAGGAGCTGTTGGAGAGCGGGGTGTCGGGAGAATGGGGGGACGGGAATGAGCGGGGCTCGGCGAGGCGTCGGACGCGCCGCTGGGAACGCCGCGAGCCCTCTGGCGGTCGCCACGGCGAGCCGCCCGAGCGGGATCACGGTCGAGCCCTGCAAGAACGGTGCCGCAGCATCCGCAGGGCGCTCCCCGCGGGCAGTGAGAGGATTTTTCTGCCGTTCTGGCAGCGGCGGAAGGGTGGCGCGGGGGTGTCTGCCAAGCTGGCAGTACGCGGGCCCTCGCACTCGCGCGGGCGCGGCGTAGGATCCCCGTCATGGCCCGCCGACGCCTCCTGTGGACCCTGCCGCTGTGCGCCTGCCTGCTCCCGCTGCTCGCTCGGGGCCGCACGAGCGGCGAGCTCGGCCAGGTCTGGATCGAGGGACGCGACGGCAGCCTCACCTCGCGCTCCCTCGAGGGCTTCGAACTCGCCTCCCTCGACGCGGCTGCGGCGATCTCGGTGCGTGTCGAGGGCGCGAGCGAGCTGCCGGCCGTGGCGCACTCCTCCGCGCGCGCCAATGTGGCGCTCGTCGGCGGCGACCGGCTGGTGGCGGCGGTCGTGGGCGGGGAGGGCGATCGGCTCGCGCTCGAGCTCGCGGGCGGCGTCGCGCTCACCCTCGATGTGAGCGAGCTGCTCGCGCTGGAGTTTCCGCGCCACGCCACCGCCGCCTGCTCCGCACCCGCGCGCGGCGATCGACTCTATTGGGTGCGACCGACGGGCTTCGACACGCTCGACGGCACGCTCGAGGGTTTCGTCGCCGAGGGCGTGCGCTTCGACAGCGTGCTCGGTGCGCGCACCTTCCCGTGGGCGGAGGTCGCGGCGCTGTTCGTCGAGCCGCTCGAGGATCCGCGGGCGCTGCCGGAGGGCGCCGTGTTGCTCGACCTCGCCGATGGCGGCCGCCTCGCCGGCGGACTCGTGCGCTGGGACGGGGCCGGACTCACGCTGGCGCTCGACTCCGAGCGCACGCTCGTGCTGCCGAGCGCGGCGGTGCGCGAGGTGACGGTCGGCGACGGCAGCGCGGCGTTTCTTTCCGCGCTCGAACCCGCGCTCGTGCGCGAAGGCTGGGAAGAAGGCGGCGAACTCGGCATGCGCTGGCCTTGGCGGCGCGATCGATCGGTGACGGACACGCCGCTGTCCGCCAATGGTCGCATGTGGTCGCGCGGACTCGGCGTGCACGCGCCCTCGCGCCTCGAGTACGAACTCGACGGCAGCTGGCACAGCCTGCGCGGCGCGGTCGCGATCGACGACTCGGTGCGCCTGCTCGCCTACCGCGGCTCGGTCGAGTTCTCGATCCTGCTCGACGGCGCGGGCGAGCCGGTGTGGCGCAGCGGGCGCGTGCGCGGCGGCGAGGCTCCGCTCACCCTGCCGCCCCTCGATCTGCGGGGCGTGCGCCGCCTCGCGCTGGTGGTCGACATGGACGAGCGCTCGTTCGTCGCCGACCGCGCGGACTGGCTGCGCATGCTGCTGGTGCGCTGAAACGCGCCAAAACCGCGGGTTTTCGCGGTTTCTAGGCGCCGCGCGCCGCGCGCAGGGCGGAGTCGAGGCTGCGGTAGTACACGCCGCGATCGCCGCCCGAGCGCTTGGCGTGGCGCAGGGCTTCCTCGGCGTGCTGGCGCATGTGACCCTCGCTCTCGATGTCCTCGCCGTTGAAGGTCTCGAAGCCCAAGCTCGCGGTCACCACCAGCGGCGGATCCACCTTCAGCTCGCTGGTGGCCTCGGGAATCTGCTCGAGCAGGCGCTGCACGACGCGCGCGGCGTCGACCTTGCGCGTGTAGGGCAGCAGCACACAGAACTCGTCGCCGCCCAGACGCGCCGCCACATCCTCGGCGCGCAGCGAGCGCCGCACGGCCGCGCCGACGCGCGCGATCACCTCGTCGCCCACCGTGTGGTCGTGGAGCTTGTTGATGCGCCCGAAGTCGTCGAGGTCGAGGAGCAGCAACCCCAGATCGAGATGGTGGCGCTGGGCCGCCGAGAAGTGCTGGCGCAGCTGATCTTGGAACACCTGCGGGCGCAGCAGGTCGGTGCGGTCGTCGTGCGTCGCGAGGTGCTGCAGGCGTTCGAGCTCGCTGCGCGTCTCGATGCGACGCAAGAGCATCTCCACGCGCACCGCGAGCTCGTCATCGCTCGCTCCGCGGTGCACGAGGTCGATCGGGCCGTGGCGCTCGCCGCGCACGGCGGCCAGCAGGCCCATGGTCGGCCCATCGTCGGCCACGACGGCGAGCAGGCCCGTGCGACCGTCGGCGCGGCGCCCGCGGTCGATCACCTCGAACTCGGCTTGGCCCAGCCCGGCGAGGGAGTCGAGCAAGACGAGCGTCGGCGGCGAGTGGGCGAGCATCTCGAGCGAGCGGCGCACGCTGGCCGAGACCAGCACGGAGTAGCCGAGCTGTCCGAGCAGCCGCGAGCGCGCCAGAGTGCCCTCGCCGCGGTGGTCGCAGACGAGCACCGTCACCCCGGCACGACTGACGAGGACATGCTCGTGGGGACGCTCGCGCGGCGCAGGCTCGCTGCGACCGCCGTCGGCGGGCACGCTAGGGGAAGGATCGGTCACGGCTCGTGGCGGGCGCGCGGGGGAGGGCCGCTGCGCCCATTCTAGTATGAGCCATCCCGCCGGATTTAGGATATCGCAAGCAGGCACAAGCGCCGCTTCCCGCGCCGCCCTCGGCGCCTGTACGGGCGGCGCTCGCGCTCGGGGTGGTTTGACTCCCGGGGCACGCTCGCTACACTTCTCGGCCCCTCGAATGTCTCGCAGGGGGAGTCACGCGGCCCGCCCGGCGCGCGGCTCAAGCCAAGGCCTCCCTTTCATCCCGGTCCCCAACGGACTCGGCACGGGCCGCTCGTAGCGCCCTCGCCGTCCCCTCGACTCCCGTCACCTTCGATCTCTATGGAAACCGTCTCGGTCCAGCAACTCATCGAAGCGGGTGTGCACTTCGGATGCCGCGCGTCGCGGTGGAATCCGAAGATGGCGCCGTACATCTACGGCCGTCGCAACCTGATTCACATCATGGACCTGCGCGAGACCCTCCGGGGCCTCCTGCGGGCGCAGAACTTCCTCTACCACATCGCCGCCGAAGGGTCGCAGATCCTGTTCGTCGGCACCAAGCGCCAGGTCAAGGGCGTGATCCAGGACGCCGGACAGCGCACGGGCATGCCCGTCGTGACCGAGCGCTGGATCGGTGGCACCCTCACGAACTTCTCGGTCATCCGCAGCCGTCTCCGCCGCCTCGAAGAGCTCGAGGGCATGGAAGACTCGGGCACGATCGAGATCGAGTCCAAGAAGATGGCCTCCACGCTGCGCCGCGAGAAGAAGAAGATCGAGCGCAACCTCGGCGGCATCCGCGAGATGACCGAGATCCCCGGCGCCATGATCGTGATCGACCCCGCGCGCGAGATCAACGCCATCAAGGAAGCGCGCCGTCTCGGCGTACCCGTGGTCGGCCTGCTCGACACCGACTGCGACCCGAGCATGGTCGACATCGTGATCCCGGGCAACGACGACGCGCTGAAGAGCGTGCGCCTGCTCATCGACCGTCTCGCGACGGCCGTCGAGGAAGGCTGCGCCAACCGCCGCGAGCAGACCGCCAGCACCGGTGGCGAGCGCGGTGAACAGGCTCCGGTCGGCGACGAGCCGCGTCCGACGCGCGGCAACCGCGCCGCGGACCTGCGCGCGCGCCGCAGTGGCGTTCCCGCCGTCGTTGCCAGCGAGGCGGCCGCCCCGGCCCCCGAAGCGGGCGCCTGAGCGCAGCGCGACCTGTATTCAGCGTCCCGCGCGGGGTGCCTCGAGCGCTCGGCGCGGGACTCGACCGATAGACTTCGGACGCAAGTCTCCCGAGCGGCGCGCCGCGCGGACTCCGCCCTCCCCACGAACCTGCAAGCCACACGCCGGTCGCGCTGGACCCCACCCCCAGAGCGATCCCTTCCGGACACGACGAAGCGACAGTTCCCATGACGACGATCAGTGCCAAGATGGTTTCGGACCTGCGCGAGCGCACCGGCGCGGGTCTGATGGAGTGCAAGCGCGCCCTCGAGGCCGCCGCCGGCGACATCGAGGTCGCCATCGACAACCTGCGCAAGAGCGGCCTCAAGAACGCCGACAAGCGCGCGGGCCGCAAGGCCGGCGCCGGTCGCGTCGGTGCCGTGCGCTCGCCCGATGGCCGCAAGGCCGCGGTGGTGATGATGACCTGCGAGACGGACTTCGTGCCGCCGACCGAGGACTTCTCGGGCCTGCTCGGCAAGCTCGCGCAGCACGCCTTCGACCACCGCGTCGGCTCGGCCGCGGACCTGCTCGCCTCGAACATGGGCGGTACGGTCGTGAGCGATGTGGTCAAGGGCCTGACCGCCAAGTGCGGCGAGAACTGCGAAGTGCCGCATGTCGCGTTCATGGAGAACGCCAAGGGCTTCGTCGGTGGCTACATCCACTTCGATCAGAAGATCGGCGGCTTCGCCTCGGTCTCGACGGGAGCGGACGCGGCCAAGGTGGCGGAGTTCCTGAACAAGCTCGGCCAGCACATCGTGTTCGCCCGCCCGGTGGCCGTGAGCCGCGAGCAGATCCCCGCCGCGGTGATCGAGCGCGAGCGCAGCGTCTACATGGAGAGCGAGGAAGTGCTCGCCAAGCCGGCCGACAAGCGCGAGGGCATCGTCAACGGCAAGATCAACAAGTTCTACGGTACGATCGCGCTCGAGGAGCAGCCGTGGTATCTGGACAACGCCACCACCGTGAAGAAGAAGCTCGCCGAGGCGCTCGGTGCCGACGCCAAGATCGAGCGCTTCGCGCTGTTCGCGCTCAACGCGTGAACGGAGCGGCGCGTTGAGCTACCAGCGCATCCTGCTCAAGGTTTCGGGCGAAGCCTTCGCCGACCGGGGCACCGGTCGAGGCCTCGATCCCGACGCCGTGCACACGATCGCGCGTCAGATCGCGGCGGTTTCGCGCATGGGCGTCGAGACCGCTGTGGTCGTCGGTGGGGGCAACATCCTGCGCGGCGCCAAGGTGGCCGCCAAGGGAACCCTGCGCGCGAGCGCGGACTACATGGGGATGCTCGGCACCGTGATCAACGCGCTGGCGCTCTCGGACGCGGTCGAGCAGGCCGGCGTCGAGACGCGCGTGATGACCGCCATCGAGATCGCCAAAGTGGCCGAGCCGTTCGTGCGTCGGCGCGCGTTGGCGCACCTCGCCAAGGATCGTCTCGTGATCCTCGCCGCGGGTACTGGCAACCCGTTCTTCTCGACGGACACCGCCGCCGCTCTGCGCGCGCGCGAGCTCGGGTGCGATGTGCTCTTGAAGGGCACCAAGGTCGACGGCGTCTATACCGCCGATCCGATGCTCGACGCGACGGCCCAGCGTCTGCCGACGCTCACGCACCAGGAGTTCATCTCCCGCGGGCTGAAGGTGCTCGACACCACGGCCGTCAACCTGTGCATGGAGTCGATGCTCCCCATCGTGGTGTTCGACAGTTTCAAGGAAGGCAACATCGAGCGCGTCGTGCGCGGCGAGAACCTCGGCACGACCATCCGGAGCGAGTCATGAGCGCGCAGATCCAGCAGAAGATCCTCGCCGACACCACCACCGCTCTCGAAAAGGCGCTGCACCATGTGCAGGACCTGCTGCGCGCCGTGCGCACGGGCCGCGCCTCGACGGCGCTGGTCGAGAACATCCGCGTCGACTACTACGGCTCGCCGACGCCGATCAACCAGCTCGCGGCGCTCTCCGTGCCGGAGCCGCGCCAGATCGTGATCAAGCCCTTCGACCTGTCGGTGCTCCCCGAGGTCAACAAGGCGATCCTGAAGAGCGAGCTCGGCATCAACCCGCAGTCCGATGGCAGGATGCTGCGGCTGCAGATGCCGCCGCTCTCGGGCGAGCAGCGTCTGAAGTACGCCGCCAAGGTCAAGGAGATGTGCGAGGAAGGTCGCGTGGCGATGCGCAACGCGCGCCGCGACGCCAACAAGCAAGCCGACCTCGAGAGCAAGGCCGGCGGGCTCACCGAGGACGAGCACAAGAAGACCCTCGAGCGCGTGCAGGATGTGCTCAAGGAGTTCGAGAAGAAGCTCGACGGCGTGCAGGCCGCCAAGGTGAAGGAAATCACCGAGGTCTGAACGCCGCGGTTCGCGGCCTTCGGCAACATTCAAGGGGCGCGTAGCTCAGTCGGTAGAGCAGCTGGCTTTTAACCAGCTGGTCGTAGGTTCGAGTCCTACCGCGCTCACCCCTTGATCCCGACATCCCGGCCGTGCCACGAGGGTCTTGACGGACGAGCGGCCAGCGCTAGTCTCTCCGCCCTTCGAACTTCGGAAACGGCGTTCGATGCCCTCATAGCTCAGTTGGTAGAGCAGCTGACTCTTAATCAGCGGGTCCAAGGTTCGAGCCCTTGTGAGGGCACCATCCACGCTGGTCGGCGGCGATCCTCGCAGTCGGCCCGCAGCTGTTCGAGGTGCGCGCCGAGTTCAGGGACGCAGGTCCGGCTGGCGCGCGCAGATCCGCTCGAGCTCTTCGATCGACTTCGGGGCAGCGGCAGTCAGCACCTCGTGGCCGCTGGGAGTGACCAGCACATCATCCTCGATGCGGATCCCGATGCCGCGCCAGCGGACATCGACCGTGTCGTCGTCTTCGGAGATGTACAGTCCGGGCTCGACCGTGAGCACCATGCCCGGCGCGAGGACGCGTGGCTCGCGCTCGACCACATAGGCGCCGCAGTCGTGCACATCGAGCCCCAGCCAGTGGCTCGTGCGGTGCATGTAGAAGCGCCGGTAGCTCTCCTTCTCGATGGCCTCGTCGACGCTGCCGGTGAGCAGGCCGAGGCGGCACAGGCCTTCGACCAGCGTGCACAGCGCGCGGCGGTGCACGGCGTCGAAGCCGGTGCCCGGGCGCACCAGATCGATGGCGTCCTGCTGCGCGACGAGCACGACTTCGTACAGCGCGCGCTGCTCCGGCGAGAAGCGGCCGCCGACGGGGAATGTGCGCGTGATGTCGCAGGCGTAGTGGTCGCACTCGGCGCCGGCGTCGATCAAGAGCAGGTCGCTCGCGCGCAACGGCTGGTCGTTCTCGACATAGTGCAGGATGCAGGCGTTGGCGCCGCCGGCGACGATCGATGTGTAGGCGCAGCCGCTCGCGCCGCGGCGGCGGAACTCGTACTCGACGAGCGCCTCGACTTCGCGCTCGTTCATGCCCGCTCGCGTCGCGCGCATCGCGGCCAGATGGCCCGCGACGGTGAACTCCGCCGCGCGGCGCATGGCCTCGAGCTCGCGCTCGCTCTTGAACAGGCGCAGCTCGTGGAACACGAGCGCGGGATCGAGCAGCTCGGTGGGCACGGGGCTCGGCTGCCGCGCGAGCGCGCGCAGGCGCGCGAGGACGCCGAACACCTCGCGGTCGCGCGCCTCGTCCGTCCCGGCGCGGTAGACCAGCTTGCCGTGACCCTTGAGCAGGTCCGGCAGGCGTTTTTCGAGCTCGCTGAACGGGTGGGCCTCGTCGACGCCGAGGGTCGCCACGGCGCGCTCTGGGCCGAGGCGGCGCCCGCTCCAGATCTCCGCGTCGCGGTTGCGCTCGCGCAGGAACAGCACGCTGCGCGCGGACTTGCCGTCGCAGGGCGGCAGGAGCACGAGTGCGCTCTCGGGCTCGGCGAAGCCCGTCAGCCACCAGAAGTCGCTGTCGGGTCGGAAGCGGTACTCCGCGTCGTGGTTGCGCGTCTTGGAACGGTTGGTGAACACCAGCGCGGCTGCCGCGCGCGCCTCGAGCGCCGCGAGGGCGCGACGGCGGTGCTCGGAGTACATCGAGGTCGTCATGGAGGCGAAGCCTAGCAGAGCCCGACTAGCGCGCCGCGGCGTAGTGCTCGAGCGTCGAGAGCAGCTGGCGCAGCTTGCGCGCGCGCTCAGGGCCCGCGGCGAATTCGAGGGCGATGCCACACGGCTCGCCCGGAGCGGGGGGAGCGTTCGCGGAACGCACGCGCGCATCGAGCCCGGTCGCGCTGGCGATGGCGAGCGCGAGGCCCGTGGCGCGCGGCTTGCGCACATCGCTCTCGGCTACGATCACATCGAAGCCGAGCGTGTGCGCGCGCGCGTCGAGCACGAGCGGCGCGACATTCGGCCAGCGCCGCTGGACCGGCCGCACCGAGCCGTGCACCTCCATCACCGGCACCTCGGGCGAGAGCAGCACCTCGTGCTCGCCGCCCGGCGCGGGCTCGCGCTCCCAGTCGACATAGACCGAGGAAATCTCCATGTCGAGCGGCTCAGGGAGAACCACGCGCAGGCGCGCGTCCCCGCCGCTCTGGTGGTGGAACTCCAGCTGCAGCCCGCTGCTGTCGACCGCGAAACGCACATCGACGCGCGCCGCTCCGATCTCTATTCCGCGCAGCCACCACTCGCGTCGCTCGAGCACTCCGAGGCCCAGCGTGCGCTTCGCCGGATCGCCGGCGAGCGGCGGCAAGGCCGGGGCGAACAGCGCGCCGTCCGCGAGGTCCAGGGCCGGGCCGCCGACGAGCAGGTAGGGCAGCAGCGCGGCGGTGTGGCCCGGGTGCGCCGCGAGGGCGCCGAGGTGCTGCCAAGCGTCCTCACCGCGACCCTGGGAGAGGGCCGACAAGGCCAGCTCCGCGCGCTGGTCGGCCGTGGGTTCGCGCTGGCCGCGCAGGTCCGCGAGCCGCGCGCTCCACGCTTGCCAGCCCTGCTCGGCATCCCAGTGCTTCGGATAGGCCGCTGCGAGCACCTCGGGCGGCAGCACCGAGGGAACCGTCGCAGGCTCGAGCGCGGCGTAGGCACGCGCCGCAGGGCTCTCGGGCAGCTTCAAGTCCGTCGCGAGCGCGGCGCAGAGGAGCAGGGCGATCACGGAAGGGACTCGAACAGGGGTGGACTGCGCTGTCAACGCCGCAGCGGCTCGGCGGTTCGCAGTCTCTCCCTCGCCGCGCGCGGCGGCTCTTGGTACACATCTCTCCCTCCGGCAGCGCCGCCAGAGCCCACGAGGTAGACCGTGATCGACCAAGACCTGCTGCAGATCCTTGCCTGCCCCGACACCCACCAAGGGCTCGCCGTCGCCGATGCGGCGCTGCTCAAGCGCGCCAACGCGTGGATCGCATCCGGCAAGGCCCAGAATCGCGGCGGTCGGACGGTGACCGACCAACTCGTCGAGGCGCTCGTGCGCACCGACGGCAAGGTGCTCTATCCCGTCCGGGACGGCATCCCCGTGCTGCTCGTCGACGAAGGCCTCGCGCTGCCCTGAGTCCGGCGCGTCCGCCCGCCCATGCTGCTTCGGCATCCCGCGCACCCAAGCCGCAGCGTCCGCCTGTCGTACTGCCTCAATCTCCATCCCGCCGACACGCTCGAGGGACTGTACGAGGGACTCGCATGCGTCACGGAGCCCTTGCACGCGCGACTCGCGCCGGGCCGCGAGTTCTCGGTCGGCATGTACCTGCCCGCGACGCTGGCGCGCGCGCTGGCGAGCGACGCGGATGCGCTGCGCGAGCTGCGCGCATGGCTCGGTGGCCACGGCCTCGATCCATCGACCTTCAACGCCTTTCCCTACGGCGGCTTCACGCACATCGGCCTGAAGGAGGGCGTGTTCGCTCCCGAGTGGTGGTGCGCGGAACGCCTGCAGTACACGCTCGATGTCGCGCAGGTCGCCGCGCGGCTGCTGCCCTCCCTCGGACCGCGGCGCCATGTTTCCATCAGCACGCACACGGGCGCGCACATGTCGCGCGTGCGGCCGACCGAGCTGGACTCGACGCGCCGCAGCGTGTTTGCGAACTGGGTCGCCGTCGCGTCGCAACTCGCGCGCGTCGAGCGTGAGCAAGGCACGCGCATCGTGCTCGCGGCCGAGCCCGAGCCGCGCGCGCTCACGGAGACATGCGCCGCGCTGGCGGAGGTCTTCGCGAGCGAGCGCGAGCTGCGCGGCGCGCAGTCGGAAGCGCAGCTCGCGGTCGCGCGCCATGTCGGCGTGTGCCTCGACACCTGCCACGCCGCCGTCGAGTTCGAGCCCGCGGACCAGCGCTGGCGCGCCGCGCTCGCCGCGAGCGGAGCCGGCGTCGGCAAGCTGCAGTTCACCAGCGCGCTATCCGTGCTCGACCCGCGGGGCAACGAGTTCGGTCGCCGCGCGCTGCTCGAGCTCGACGAGGCGCGCTACCTGCACCAAGTCACGGGGCAGGGGCCCGACGCCGTCGCGCGCGCCGGCGACCTCGGCGAGCTGCGCTCGGGCTGGGCCGAGCCCCAGTCGGCATGGCATGCCTGCACCGAGTGGCGTTGCCACTTCCATGTGCCGGTGGACCTCGAGGCGCTCGGCGCCACGGGCCTCTCGACGACGCGCGACTACGCCGACGCCGTGCTCGCGCTCGAGCTCGCTGCTCCCAATCTCTGGCCGAGCGACGAGTTGCATGTCGAGATCGAGACCTACACTTGGGATGTGCTTCCGCGCGAGGCACGCGGCGCGGGCGAACTCGTCGACGGTCTCGAACGCGAATACCGCCATGTGCTCGCCGTGCTCGAGCGCGCCGGCTGGCTTCTCGGTTGAGTCCGCCTCGCCGCGAGCGTCACTCGGGGGACGATCCGAGCCCGAAAACTGCGCCCGCGGACCGTTGACACCTCCTCGCAGCGACCCTATCTTCCTCGCCCGCGTTGCCCCCAAGGGCCGCGCGAGCGTTCTAGGTGGTCCCATCGTCTAGCCCGGCCTAGGACACCAGGTTTTCATCCTGGCGACAGGGGTTCAAATCCCCTTGGGATCACCACTCTCTGCGCTTGCGATCGCTGGCTCGCTACCGCTCGCAGCGCGATCGCGCGCTTCGCTCGTGGTGACCCCTTGGGGATCCCGCCTCGCGTCGGCGAAGCCGCCGCGAGGGGATCTGCTTGCGAAGACGCCAAGGCGTCTTCGCATCCGCCGACTGCGGCGCAGTCGCCGGCCCGCAGCTTACCCCCTTGGGATCACCACTCTCTGCGCTTGCGATCGCTGGCTCGCTACCGCTCGCAGCGCGATCGCGCGCTTCGCTCGTGGTGACCCCTTGGGGATCCCGCCTCGCGTCGGCGAAGCCGCCGCGAGGG